>JAKAPB010000129.1 GCA_021823045.1 Actinomycetes bacterium
ACGCTATCTGCCACCCCGCCCGGCGAGGTTGGTATGCCGTAGCGAGCGAAATACTGCTTCCCTTGATACTCGAAGAGATCCAACTATCATCAGCCTTTCATTCACAACACTAAAAAATGTATATCGCGGCTAGCCGCCCAAATAGCTTCTAAGAAAGCTCTACTTCTCTCTCATCAAGCGCTTTCTCAAGCCATTCAGAGATCTGAGGGAGGGGCGCACCTGGGGTAAAGACCTCGGACACTCCTGCACCTTTCAATCTAGGAATATCTGCATCGGGTATAATCCCTCCGACGACAACCAGGACGTCGCTTGCCCCTTGCTCCCTGAGTCCCTCAACAATTCGAGGAACGAGTGTCAGGTGGGCCCCGGAGAGCAATGAAAGTCCTAAGGCGTCGGCGTCCTCCTGAACTACCGTCTCGACAACCTGCTCGGCGGTCTGATGGAGTCCGGTATAAATGACCTCAAATCCGGCGTCTCGGAGAGCCCTTGCTATTACTTTGGCACCGCGATCATGACCATCCAGTCCAGGCTTTGCCACCACAACTCGATAACGACGTTCCACGGCCTCAAATACTACCCATCAAATCGAGTTGAGAAAAAACCCGCCCGACAAAGTGCATTTTTTGCCCTTCTAAATCTGAAGTCCACCAAAATTCCGACAGAAGCCAAAACATCTCTGAAAGTTGAATAACGGACTACTTCCCGGGTTCAAAGAGCTCCCGGAGCTGCTCCCTCTTCACCTTAGCCGTGTCGGTCCTCGGAAGAACAGACACTATCTTGATCTGCCGAGGTACCTTATAGTGCGCAAGGTTGTCTTGGCACCAAATAGCAATCTCCGCAACACTAACTCGACTCTTGGGCATCAATCGTACAGCGGCGACCGGTACTTCGCCTAATTTCTCGTCCTCTATCCCTAACACAGAGGCTTCAGCGACGTCTGGATGGTCCTCAAGGACCGCCTCTACCTCCCTAGCGTAGACAGAATAGCCGCCGGACTTTATTACGTCTTTTGCACGCCCGACGAAGTAGACCGTTCCAAATGGGCCACGCCGGGCCAAATCACCGGTTCGCACCCAACCATCATTGGCCAAAATAGCGTCGGTAGCACTTTTGTCTTTGAAATAACCCTTAAGTGAGCCTTCATTTCTGACCCATAGTTCCCCGACCGTACCGGGGGTAACTTCGGATCCATTGGCATCTGAAACCTTCAGCTCAGCGCCTCCAAATGGTATTCCGATGCCAGCATTGTCGAGGAGCTCACGAAATCCCGCCGGTATAGCCGTCGACTTGAACGGCATCGATGGAAACATACGGGTCGCTACCGCACCACCGAGTTCAACCATTCCATAGCCCTCTATAAAAGCCGCCGACCCAAATGAGGACGAATAGCCGAAGGAAGTAGCCGACCCAAAATCTTGAAATTTCCTAGCCAAATCGGTCGGCATAGCGTCCGCCGAAGAGTACCAGACGTTTATGGAGCTCAACCTCCTGCTCTCGGCTCCGGCCTCAAGCAGGAGTCGATACATGGCAGGAACACCAGCAAATAACTGCGGCCGCTTCTGCTCGATGATATCAAGCACGGCCTTAGGGTCAAACTTTGGAAAGAAGTAGACCTTGTAACCAGCCATCGCCATTGAAAGCGCAAAGATGAATCCCATGAGGTGCGACAGCGGGAGGCCGAACGCTGCGCTTTGGGGTCCAACCAAACCGATAACGCCCATCAAGTTCAACCTATCCAGGAGTGCCTTGTGGCTAAGTTCTACCCCCTTAGGTCTTCCTGTCGTCCCGGAGGTGTAGAAAATCGCAGCGGTAGAGTGCCTGTCGATTAGGGTCTCGGGTTCGCCGAGATCACCGTATATCTGTGCTAAATCCCTAACCACTAGGGCTGGCTCGCACTCTTTGACTATCCGATCGACTTCGACCTTCGTGAGCTGATCGCTAAGCGGAACGGCCACCGCCCCAGCTCTAGCAACACCTAAACAGGCAAAAAAGAGGTCATAGCCGTTGGGGAGATTGATGACTACCCGCTGACCAGGCAACACCTCTTTGGCGACCCCGTTTGATAGTCGTTCTACTAACTCCTCGGCCTGAGAAAATGTGAACTGTCGACCATCGATCTCCTCGACCATGACCCTTTCGGCGCATCGAGAAGCAACCTGCGACATCAAGTGACCTAGGGTATCTACAGAACTAATTGTCGCACCGACTGACATATCAATAAACACTTACTAACAGTCAACCAGTATCTAGGGGCATCTCTGCCGTTAATAACACAAGCCAAGGCTTAATTTTATGTCACTTATTTCTAAATAGACCAAACTTGGACCTCAAAAGCGACCATGAAATAGCCAATCCATTGGGTCCTTATCTGCTGACCGCCCTAGTTGGCTGACGGCCATGAGGGAAAGTGGTTCTACTAAAGAGATGTATCAGATCTTTTTCAACTTGGCGACCGAGGCGTCAAGTCTCTTTTGGCCCAATCCGACGAAGTTAACTAAGACCTCTAGGCCGGAACCGTGGATTGACATGTCAACCACCACCCCTTCACCAAAGCTCTTATGGTAGACCTCATCTCCAACTTTGTAATCGGGCGGGACCTGAAAGGATCCTCGATCAGAAGTTTCACTTCCGAAACCGCCCCATGAGGACGGACTTGGATTCCTACTTCGCCGATCGCCACTCGATGTGGCTCCCCTCCACTTAGTGCCATCAGATTCCTCGACTAGATCAACGGGGATCTCTTCGATAAAACGCGAGGGGGGATGGAACTGCCCGCTGAATTCGCCCCCCCTTAACTGGGCCCTTGCAAGGTAAAGTTTTTCCTTGGCTCGAGTTATCCCGACGTAACAGAGCCTCCTCTCCTCCTCGAGCTGCTCAGGATCCACGAATGACCGCATGTGAGGAAAGACTCCGTCCTCGAGCCCAGTTATAAAGACAACAGGGAACTCGAGGCCCTTCGCAGCGTGCAACGTCATCAAATTGACTTTCGACTCAGACGTTGACTCATCGGCTGTTGAATAGAGGGCCGTCTCCTCTAAGAAACCTTCTAAGGACTCAAAATCAGAGGCCAGCCTCACTAACTCCTCTAAATTCTCCAGTCTCGACTCTGCTTCATGTCTCGGCTCTGAGGCTATCTCTTGGCGCAACCCACTCTCGACTAGAAGATATTCGAGTATCTCCCTTGGCTTTGTCTCATTATCTGCCATCCTTCGCAGTTCTTTGATCAAATCACAAAACCGTAAGATTTCGACGGAGGCTCTACTTGACGCCGCAAATGCCTTGGGCGACTCGAAGGCTCGCAGGATCTCTATACCAGAATCAATAGCGAAGCTAGTGGCCCTGGCGAGCGTGACCTCCCCTACTCCCCGCTTAGGAATATTTATCGCCCTTCTTAGGGAAACCTCGTCCGATGGGTTCACCACAAGACGTAGGTAGGAAATTGCGTCTTTGATCTCCTTGCGATCGTAAAAGCGCGGACCGCCAACCACCCCATAGGGAATCGACTGCCTAATCAGCTCTTGCTCTATAAGGCGGCTCTGGGCATTAGCCCGATATAAAACGGCTATCTCACCATAACTCCTATGGTCATTTTCGACCTCATGAATAATCGCAGCTACTATGTGACGGGCCTCTTCGGTATCGGTATCGGTCTCGATAAGAGATATACGTCGACCGCCTTTCGTCTCCGTCCAAAGGTTCTTCGCAATCCGTCCCCGGTTGAAGGAGATTAGTGAGTTTGCGGCGTCCAAAATAATCGACGTTGAACGATAGTTCTGTTCCAACTTGATTAGCCTGGCATCCGGAAAATTACGCTCGAACTCCAAAATGTTTCCGACATTTGCTCCCCGGAACCTATAGACCGACTGGTCAGCATCCCCAACGGCAAATGCCTGACGTGAGGTGCGGGTTAGGTCTAAAAGTATCTGGTTCTGTACACGGTTAGTATCTTGAAACTCGTCGACAAGTACGTGGGCAAAGCGCGCCTGGAAGTGGCTGAGGACCTCGGGGCGAGTTCGAAAAAGCTGGACTACGTTTAGCAGAAGGTCATCGAAGTCCATAGCGTTGTTCGACAGGAGCCTTCTCTGATATTCGCGGTAGATTTGAGACACGCTCCTCTCAAAGGCACCGCTAGCAGAAACTTCGAACTCCTCCGGCACGACCATGTCCGACTTCAATGTCGAGATATGCTTGACCATCCCCTTTGGAACAAATCGCTTTACGTCGTATCCGGCATCCACGATCACCTGTGACAGGAGTCGTGTTGAATCCTGGGTATCGTAAATCGAAAATCCCGGCCGATATCCAAGTTCAGAAGCGAAGGTCCTAAGAATTCTCAGCGACGCAGAATGAAAGGTCGAGACCCAAAGCGAACCGGGAGTTCCTTCGGTGAGGGCGCTCAATACCCTGGACTTCATTTCCGCCGCAGCCTTATTGGTGAAAGTTATCGCGAGAATCGAAAGTGGATGGACACCCTGGTGGAGCAGGTAAGCAAAGCGCCTGGTCAAAACCCGGGTCTTGCCCGAACCAGCCCCCGCAACGACCAAAACCGGTCCACCCGAGTGGGTAACCGCCTCGAGCTGTGGCGCATTTAGGTCTCGGGTTAAATCTGTCAGGTTCATCGAGTCCAGCCTAAGGGATCACTCCCATTCAATTGTTCCGGGGGGCTTCGAGGTGATGTCATATACCACCCGATTCACTCCCTTCACCTCCGCAACGATGCGAGTCGAAATTCTTTCCAGCACCTCATAGGGGATCCTCGCCCAATCCGCAGACATGGCATCGTCAGACTCCACGGCCCTAAGGATGACCGGATTAGCGTAGGTTCTTTCATCCCCCATAACGCCGACACTTCGCAGATTGGTGGCCAGAATTGCGAAGCTCTGCCAAAGTTTGCCCGTCAGTCCGGCGACCTCTATCTCTTGGGATACAATCAGGTCCGCCAGTCGCAGGGTGTCCGCAGCCTCCTTAGTAACCTCGCCAAGAATACGCACTGCTAGTCCAGGGCCCGGGAAGGGCTGTCGCCAAACCATCTTTTCGGGGAGGCCTAGTTCTTCACCTATGGCACGGACTTCATCTTTAAACAGGGCCCTCAAGGGCTCGATAAGTTCAAAATCCATATCATCGGGAAGGCCTCCCACGTTGTGGTGGGATTTTATCTTGGCGGCATCCTTCGTCCCTGACTCGATCACATCGGGGTATAAGGTTCCCTGCACCAAAAATTCAGCCCGGCCGAGTTCGGGCCTAAGGTCTTCAAAGACCCTTATAAATGTCTCTCCGATTGCCTTGCGCTTCTGCTCAGGGTCGACCACTCCACTTAGAACTTCAAAAAAGCGCTCCGACGCGTCCACGGCAATCAGGTCTACGGCGAAGCGATCTCTGAAAGTTTCGATCACGGACTCGGTCTCACCGGATCTCATCAATCCAGTATCTACATAAACACAGGTGAGCTGATCTCCGATAGCCTCATGAACCAGAGCGGCGGCGACTGACGAGTCGACCCCGCCAGAAAGGGCACATATCACTCGCGAGTCCTTCACCCGTTCCTTGATAAGCGCTATCGACTCTTCAATGATTGAGAAGTTGGTCCAGGTAGCGTCGCACTTTGCAACTTCGAATATGAAATTGGAAAGTACCGTCCTCCCGTGCTCGGTGTGGGTAACTTCGGGGTGGTACTGTACCCCGCAGATCCCGGAGGAAAGGTCTTCGAAACTTGCCACCTTGGCACCATCGGTAGAGCTGGTGACGGTAGCTCCAAGTGGCGGTTCGGAAATGGAGTCGAAGTGGCTCATCCAAACCTTCTGCGAAATCGGCGTAGTACCCAAAAGGGTGTCAGCCTCCTTGCGCCGAAGCTCAGTCCTACCATATTCGCCGGCGTCGTTCCGCTCAACTTTTCCGCCCAATGACACCGCCAACAGCTGTGCCCCGTAGCAGATCCCAAGGATCGGAATTCCTAGTTCGAAGATCTTTGGGTCTAGGGTCGGGGCACCTGCTTCATTGACCGACTTGGGACCCCCCGAAAGAATGATCGCCTTTGGCGGATCCCCCAAGAGACCCTCCGCGGTAATCGAATACGGGACGATCTCCGAATATACGTGCAAATCTCTGATTCGCCTGGCGATGAGCTGGGCATACTGTGCCCCGAAATCTACTACGACTACCCTGGAGGACTTAGCCTGTTTCACTTAGCCTTTAGTGTCCCATCCCGAC
>JAKAPB010000002.1 GCA_021823045.1 Actinomycetes bacterium
TTCCGATCTCCTAGGTCGATGAAGACACCGAAGTTGACAATCGATGAAACGACCCCCTTACGAACCTCGCCTGGTTTGAGGTTCTCTAGGAACTCCTCGCGCTGTTCCCTTTGGGTCTCTTCTAGCCAGGCGCGACGGGAGAGAACTACATTGTTTCTATTCTTGTCGAGTTCGATAATCTTCGCCTCGACCTCTTTGCCGATGTAGGGCTGGAGATCCCTCACTCGACGAAGTTCGACTAGCGATGCCGGGAGGAATCCACGAAGGCCAATGTCGACGATAAGTCCACCCTTGACGACCTCAATTACGAGGCCTCGAACCATGCCATTCTCTTCTTTTACCTTCTCGATGTTGCCCCAGGCACGTTCGTATTGAGCACGCTTCTTGGAAAGTAGCAACCGACCTTCTTTGTCCTCTTTCTGAAGGACAAGAGCCTCGACCTCGTCACCAAGCTTTACGATCTCATGCGGATCGACATCCTGCCTGATAGATAGCTCTCTGACAGGTATTACACCTTCGGACTTGTAGCCAATATCCAACAGGACTTCGTCCTTGTCGACTTTAACTACCTTCCCCCGAACTATGTCACCATCCTCGAATTCGATTATGGTACGTTCAATCGCCTCATCGAGCGAAAGATCGCCGAGGTCATCCTCGACAATTACTCGGGCTGTACCCTCTAAAAACTCCTCAGAGGGAACTGCGGTCTCTGACATTAGAACTTGTTGCTTTCTTTCCAACCAATAGGACAGATCATTCCGTACCCTCCAAACTCGAACAGCACAGAATTACCCATCCGAGATGCTAGCGGAGTAATTCCCTCGAGTAGGCAAAATAGATGCTAAAAGCTTCTCATCCGCTAATATATTTTCCTAATACTTCTTCGCACCAAGCCACCATGTCAGGCTTTTATGGATCAAACCCCTAGTGCTTGGCGTCACCCCAGTTTTGGCCCACCGACACGCTAACGGATAAGGGAACGCTAAGTTCGGCCGCCCCGGTCATATTACTTTCGAGGAGTTCAACCGCACGAGACACTTCGGAATCAAGGGCTTCGACTACGATTTCGTCGTGTACTTGCAGTACGATCTTTATTCCGTTGTCCCCTTCGAGGACCCGGGCGAGATTTACAAGTGCTTTTTTGAATATGTCCGCAGCTAGTCCCTGGATTCCGGCGTTCATTGCCTGTCTTTCAGCCGCTTGTCGTACCCGCGAATCAGATGATGCCAGTTCGGGCAGATACCTGCGCCTCCCAAATTCAGTCGTGGTATAGCCGACTTCACGAGTCTTTCTTATCGTCTCCTCCATATAACCCTTCACCTGGGGTAATGCTGCAAAGAACGATTCGAGAATTATTTCGGCTTCCTTGTTGCCGATGCCGAGCCGCTGGGCTAACCCGTAGGCTTCCATTCCGTAAGCGAGGCCGTATGCTACCATCTTTGCGGCTGTGCGTTGTTCGTAGGTAACTTCCTCCTCTGGCACCCCAAAGACCATCGATGCCGTGGTCGTATGCACATCTTTTCCTGCTTTGAAGGCTTCGACCAGTCCCGAATCGCGACTCAAGTGAGCAATTATGCGAAGCTCTATCTGGTTGTAGTCCGCTACCACCAGCTTGCTTCCCTTTGGAGCCACAAATACGTCTCGAAATCTCCTACCCTCTTCGGTTCGAATCGGGATGTTGTGTAGGTTCGGGTGTTCAGACGAGAGGCGACCTGTACGCGCGACGGTCTGTTGAAAAGTGGCGTGAATTCTCCCGTCAGCCGCTACTTCAGCGAGCAATGAGTCTCCGTAGGTTGAGCGGAGCTTCTCGAACTCCCGATACCTAAGCAGGGTCCCGACAAATGGATGGTCATCTTTCAACCTTTCCAAGGTTTGCGCGTCGGTAGAAAAACCGGTCTTGGTCCTTTTCTGGGGCGTAAGGCCCAAATCGCTGAAAAGTACTTGGGCTAATTGCTGTGTTGAGTTTGGATTGAAGCTCCTACCTATCAGTTTCTGCATCTCTGCAAGGAGGTATTTTGTTTGCTCCGTTATCCAAGCCGAAAGCCGCTCCAACCCCCTTACATCCACGGCAATTCCGAGGTGCTCCATCTTGGCCAGTACTCCAGCAAGCGGTATCTCTACCTCGCTGTATAGTTCATACATCCCCGCCCCGCGCAACTCGGCTTCGAGGACATCGGCAAGCAGGAAAATTATGGGCAACTCTTTTTTTGCATCGTCAAAAAACTTCTCTAGGTTAGCGCTGGTGAAGAGATCGTTACCCAAATCGGTACTGAACTCGATGCCTAGCCATTTGGACGACAAGTCAGCCAGCGAATAGCGTCCAGTGGACGGTTCGAGCAGGTAGCCAGCGATGGACATGTCGCCAGCAATCGACCACGGCTCTGCACTAATACCAAGATCCAGAATCGAACGAAGAAGTGCCTTGAGGTTAATTCCATAAAGTTTCTTGTGGGCAAGAGCCTCAAGTACTTCTCGCCATTCAGGCCCGCTTTGTTCAAAGTTCCCGATCAGAAGCGTCCCCGATGCGTCGACAATCGCAGCAGCCAATCCGAGCAGCGGCGATCTACCCGGTTCGTTAGACCAATGAGGCTGAATGAAGAGGGACTCGGTAGAGCCCAACCGCTGGGAGAATAGCGACGAGTTGATCTCAAGGGGAGGTAACTTGACTTCGGCCTTTTCGGACAACTCGGCTCCCGCTAGGTCTGTTCGACGGGCAAAGGCGGTACGAAAGCGATCAAACGCCCTCCTCAGGCCGAACGAATACAGTACTTCGCGAGCCCGCGCTGAGTTCCACTCTGCGAGATTGAATCGCTCAAGCTGGGTATCGATTGGCACATCGCGTACGAGCAAGGAAAGCTTAAGGTTTTCCTGGACCCTTTCACTTGCCTGGGAGATTGATTCCTTTAGCTTTGGAGAAAGGCTATCGATGTTTAAAAGCACACTTTCGATCGAACCATAGTCATTAATGAGCTTGGCGGCGGTCTTTTCGCCCACACCGCTTACGCCGATAATGTTGTCAGAAGGGTCCCCACGCAATGAAGCAAGGTGGGGATAAAGGGCGGGCGGAACTCCCACCTTAGCTAACACGGCCGCTTCATCCATAAAATCGACCTCGCTTACGCCCCGTTTGTTATATAGGACCGTTATGTCAGGGTCTCTCACGAGTTGGAAGCTATCTCGGTCGCCGGTAACTATGTAAACGGTATCCCCTTGGGCGGCGGCACGTGTGGCGACCGTAGCTATCACATCGTCGGCTTCATAGCCGTCGGCTTCGATCCAAGCGATATCGAGAGCGTCAAGAATCTCTCTAAGCAGCGGGAATTGGCTCACCAATTTTACCGGGACTGGTGGCCTATGCCCCTTGTAATCCGAATAGAGGTCATCCCTAAAGGTCTTGCCCTTTGCGTCAAAGGCGACCACCACCCTGTCGGGTTGATAGCTTTGCAGGAGGGTAGCAAACATGTTTGAGAATCCATGAAGGGCGTTGGTAGGCTGTCCTCCTTCGGTTTCCAAACTTTCCGGTAAGGCAAAAAAAGCTCGGAATGCAAGTGAATAAGCATCGATTAGAAGGGTGAGTGCCACGATCCAAGCCTAACCGAGCCGAGCCAGGATATCAGAGTGTATGAATCCAAAGAATTCCTGCCAGACTGCAAAGTCGATTAGCCTGCACCTTCATTTTTCGGGATTTATCAATCCTTCGATGATGGAGGCGGAAATCTCTTTCATGGTCTTGCGCTGGTTCATGGCCGTAGTTTGGATGAAACGGAAGGCTTCGGCTTCACCCATCTTGAAGTTATCCATTAAGTATCCCTTTGCCCGCTCAAGTGCCCTTCTGGCCTCTAGTTGGGCCTCTATCTTTGCCTTCTGGTCCTTGAGATCCCCAACCTCACTCTGAAGGGCTTTTGTCTCAGAGTATCTCGAAAGGGCTAATTCGATGGCAGGAACGAGGTCGGCAGCCTGGTAAGGCTTGACCAAATATGCCATTGCGCCAGCTTGACGAGCCTTTTCCACAAGTGCCCTCTGAGAGAACGCCGTCAGGATTAAAACTGCACAGATCGACTCCTCGGTGATCTGAGTCGCCACTTCTATGCCATCCTTCACCGGCATCTGTATGTCAAGGATAGCGATGTCGGGTTTCAATTCACGAATTGCGTCGAGGGCCTCGTCGCCCCTACCATAGGCGCCTACAACTTCATATCCTTCTGCCTGGAGAGTCTCTTTGAGGTCGAGGCGAATGATCGCTTCATCTTCTGCAATGATAACTCTTGTACTCACCTAGATCTCCTTGTGTCGACAAACCAGAAACGAACCTGCAGCTATCTGTGTTGAAAAAGCACGCTAGCTTACAATGCAGGTAATCAGTTCTTAAACGGTGGTTTGAAATGATAATTGACGGTATTCCCCTCTGGGTGGCATCCACCAACTGCTGGATCGTCTCAGTAAATCATAAGGAGTGCGTGCTTATTGACGTACCCCCGGATCCTCAAGCCGTGCTGGGTAGGCTCGAGCACTGGAACCTCAAACCGGTCGCCATTATAGCTACGCATGGGCATGCCGATCATGTGGGCGGAGTATCCGAGTTGCTAAAAATGTCCGTCGACCACCCCACGATAGATGATCAACCAGTCACCCCTCGAACCTATATACATCCGCAAGACCGCCACATGATCGACGATCCAATATCCTCTTCCTACATGCTTAAACCGGCACTCGAGGCAACCGGTTTTGATTTTCGCCCTCCGGAGGAGATTATCGACTTGCAAGATGGAGACAGTGTGAAGGGGGCGGGAATGAGCTTCGTTGCGCTACATACACCGGGACACACACAGGGCTCGGTCTGCATCCAGTTGAGTGTCGAAAATCAACCCCCTATGTTATTCTCGGGTGACCATCTTTTCAGGGGTTCCATCGGCCGAACCGACCTTCCTGGCGGATCATATACACAATTAATGGAGTCAATGTCGACGAAGATAATTCCTCTCGCCGATGAAACCGTGGTTCTCCCAGGTCACGGTGATCCCACTACCATAGGTCGAGAGAAGAAAATGAATCAGTTTCTCCAAGCAATCCTGTGATTGGAATACCATAATTACCCTTTAGGAACCGACGATTCCCATGGAGCAAATTCGTGCTGACCTGCCTGGGCTTCCCAATAACCTGCATTGAATCTCGGATGCCTACTCTTCGAGCACACTTCCAGGAGGATTACGAAGCCGAAAGTCGATTTATTTCGATTAGACTGACTGGTCAGTACAACTGCTGGAGGTAGCGTGGCTGGTCTGTCGAAGAAATGGTTGCTTGTCATCGTTGGTATAGCGGTGTTGGCTATACAGCTAGCATTTATAACCTCCTACGTCGGAGCCTTACACTCACCTGAACCTCACCAGTTGAAAGTTGGGGTTTTGGCCCCCAATAGCCAAGTTCAGGCACTTTCGCGTTCCCTCGGCACATCCACGCAGTACCTAGCTCTTTCGAATGAACCGACTAAAGGGAAGCTGCTTCAACAGGTGAATGACGCAGAGTTATTCGCCGGCTTTATCCCGGGTAAGCAGTCGTCGGAACTCTATATCTCCTCTGCTCAAGGGACGGTGGCTGCAAACCTTATAGAAGGGATATTTTCTCAAGTTGCGTCGCAAAGCCACTCGATCCTCCACGTTACCGATGTAGATCCATTGCCGGCCAGCAATTCGGGCGGTTTGGTCCAGTTCTATCTAGTGATCGGCTGGATTGTAGGTGCATACCTTTTCGCAGTCGTATTTGGTCTTCTGGCGGGGATGACTCCGAAATGCTTCAGCGGGCTTTTAAGAAGGCTCCCAGCATTCTTGGGATATGCCCTACTCTCCGCCGTTGGTGGTGCGGTCATAGTCACCAATCTCTTCGGGTATCAAAAGGGTCACGAACTTGCGGTAATTCTCATTGGCCTGTTAATTGTGACCGGTGTCTCTCTGACAACAGCCGCACTGCAATCGGCGGGTGGCCTGGTTGGAACGGGACTAGTAATACTTTTATTTGTAGTCGCGGGTAATCCATCGGCGGGGGGACCATGGCCTATGGCAATGCTGCCATCGCCTTGGAGGCAAGTGGGCCACTGGCTGCCAAACGGAGCAGGCTTAACTGCTGTTCGAGATGTGCTATTTTTCCATGGTCACGGCTTGACCGGTCAGATTCTCGTGCTCGCAGCATACGCCGTTTTTGGCTTTGGGGTATGGGTCCTGTTGAGCCTAAGGGGTAAGCCATTGTTTGAAATCGATTTGGCGGCAAAATAAGCAGCAAGTCAGAAGGAAGGCGTCCGAGGTTGAGCAAAGGCGTACAAGACGGGGTGATTTACGAGCGAAACTCGACTGCGAGTACACCGGGCGAGTTGCTTGCTGAGCACAAAGATGGCCACACGAAGATCCCAGTGTTTCGGGCTGCCATTGAACTCTTTTCCGAAAATGACTATTCCGGAACGACAATGGACGAGATCGCTCAGCGTGCCGGAATTGCCAAAGGAACCTTGTTCTACCGTTACGGCTCCAAATCAAATTTGATGGGAAAGCTACTTAGTGATGGCGGGACCGTTTTGGCGGAGGCGATTGATAGAGCCTGCTCTTTGGTAGAGGAATCGGAGCGTTGGCGAACTTGCATCCAAGTACTAGTCAGGTCGGTAACCGAGCACCCAAGCTTTGCCAAGCTGCTGTTGGCAGAGCTTTGGCGGAATGACCGCCCCTGGTCGGAGGAGATATTAGCCACTAGACAGTTGATCGTCGAGACGTTGGCTGGCTATCTACCACGGAGCGTAGGCAGCCAACGGTCCAGAGCAACTTCACTTTTTGGAATGGTGGTATTTAGTACGCTAGAAGCTATCGGCGGCGACAGCAGTTTGGATTTGGGCGAATTGACCACGTTGATGGAGGTGTACATCCAGTTTGGCATAATCAACAACTCCCCCAGCTTGGCCCCGCAACAGAATTGCTAACTTTTCATGACCCAGGTGGTGTCCATGTACAAGTACATCTTCGATGTATTCGGCCTTATCAAAAAACTGTATTGAAACTAAAAACGGTTACTTGACGGATACTTATCTGGAAAGTCCATATTGAGTTCTTTTTCGATTGCATGGAGTCACGAAATATCCACTCAGCCGGAAGGTTCAGCGGCAATATCCATCTAGACACTAATATCCATCTAGACACTATGGCGGCAATGCAACGGACCTGGTCCGGTCGGTCAATCCTCCAATTTCAGTGAGGGCTCAACTTTGCCAAACCACTTCCTTTGGCACACCCCAATGATACATTCGTCGACACTCCAAATCCGATACAGTACCCAGAATCAAGTGGCCTGACGATTTAGCCTGCCACCTCAGACTCTGCCCGAGGACACTCAGGGTGTAATTTGTCCAGCCTGATGCATTTGGGCTTCGAGGGCCGCGAGACGTTCGATGAGTAAATTTAAGGTTATATCCTGCTGCTTCAGATGCTCTTGAATTTCTACCGCTTCGTGCAAGACGGCATCCGCATCCTCGTAGGTGGCTTCGGACCGCTTATCCTGCGCTGCAGCCAACACATTTTGGCCAACGATGATTACGGAGAGTAGAACCAATTGCAAAAATGTCTGTGATATCCAGGAGACTAGGATTACTGGGCTTTGCGACCGGATGGCAGATGGCAGGCTCACCAACGCTAGCACTGCGAAGGCGTACGCACACCACATCGTTCCTACGCCGGTAGTTACCTTAACTGCGAGCCAAGCATTAAAGCGCGCCGCAGTGGAACCCGTCGGCAGTTGATCTACAACCTTGACGGGTTCGTCTTGATGTGCTAATTTTCTCACTGTGTGCGGATGGGGCACGTACTCGTAGGTGTTGGATTCAGCCATCGAAATGTATCCTCCCGTGTCGGTAACTCAATCTAAATAGAGTGATCCCTTCGGCATCCTATCCCGCATTCGCATGCGGCTCATTACCATCTTTCGCGCTTGCCACACTACGCATCGACGAGGGGAAGGCATCTTGGAACCCTTTCAGCAAATAACCAGCGATTGGAGTGGTTGGTACGAAATCTTTGGCGTCAAGATCCTCAAGGCAAACTCACCTCACTGGATGAGTTAAAAGGGCGCTAAAGGGGCTTGGGAATTGATCTTCCTGAAACTTCCGATCATTGGCCTAGGGCTATCTAATGACAAATCTAGAGCGATAGCTTTTATATAATGACCACCGTCTTTGACGGGATACTCTTGCGTTTTTGTGGAGATGAAACTTCGGGCCCAAGTAGCTTTGATTGCAGGGCCTTGAGTACCCGGGGCGGGACTCGAACCCGCATGCCCTTACGAGCAGAGGCTTTTGAGGCCTCCGTGTCTACCATTCCACCACCCGGGCGTAAAAACAAAATGCGCAAAAAAGACCATAGCACCAAAGATGCGCTGACCAACATCTTCTGGAGAGTAACTTGCAAATAGTTTTCCTAAAACTCGGTGTAACTATTTTGATCCCAGTTGAGTCTAACTACTAAATGTCTGCCTGGCCGAGCACTCCGTTCAAACTACCCATAGACCCGAGACTTAAAAGGACAGTGGCTGCACCAGCCACTGTAGTCGCTAAACCTATGTTTTTAGAACTTGCCTTAGTTGCCAAGTGGCCAGGTACTCTAGTTGGTCAAGTTAACGTTGCCGGATCAAAGTCAGAAGCCGGAGGGGCGAGATGATCTGTTTTTTGTTCCCTGGGCAAGGCTCGCAGAAGCCACAGATGGGACAGCCGTGGACCGAACATCCTTCGTGGGAGCTAGTAGCGGAGGCATCAAATGCGAGTGGGCGCGATATCGAGCACCTGCTGCTGAACGCGAGCGCCGAAGACCTGTCGGTGACGCGTAATACGCAGCTTGCTACCTACGTGATGTCAATGATCGCCTTAGACGCCGTCGAAAGGTTAGGAATTGTTCCGCAGCTTGTTGCTGGACATTCATTAGGGGAATACTCGGCCCTTGTGGCTGCCGGTGCCCTGGCGTTCGACTCAGGTGCAAAATTAGTCGCCGAGAGATCGGAAGCGATGGCCATCGCCGCCGAAGAGTCCCCTGGCGCAATGGCCGCCTTACTGGGCATTGAGGACGAGGTCGCCGAGAGGGCATGCGACATGGTTGAAGGTGTCTGGGTAGCGAACTATAACTCCGGTGGGCAGATCGTAATAGCCGGCACTAAAGATGGGGTAGCCCGGGCGTGTGAAGTCGCCAAGGAGATGGGCGCAAAGCGTGCCATGGTCATACCGGTTGGCGGTGGATTTCACACGCCTCTGATGGATTCGGCAAAATCAAGGCTGAAGAAGGCCCTTATATCTACCCGCTTCTATGATGCTGAAGTCCCAGTTGTCG
Organism: Actinomycetes bacterium; assembly: GCA_021823045.1. The sequence goes on from JAKAPB010000002.1 coordinate 9,345, forward strand.
CTAACGTCGACGCAACCGAGCACTTTTTGGCGTCGGACTGGCCTCGCCTACTTCTGGAACAACTGACATCACCAGTTAAATGGTCACAAACCCTGAAGTTGATACACGGATTTCATCCGCACCTGCTAGTCGAAATGGGACCGGGAGCGGTACTAGCGGGACTGGTAAGACGTGCAATGCCCGAAGCAAGAGTACTAAGCGTATCGAGCCCAGACAACCTAGATGACCTCGTTGAGGCAATCTCAGAAGCTGGACCCTTGCATGAATTTGCAAAGGCTCATCACGGAGAGCACCTTTTTATGCAGGAAAGAATAGTGGTGAGTCCTATTGCCGGAATATTCGTTCCCGCCCTAGAGACGGTATCAAGTGAGCCCCTCAAAGAGGGAGCTTCCATCACCGTTGGTGAGGTCCTTGGAAGGGTTAACGACACCGAAATTCGCTCACCTTTCGAAGGCACGCTTATGGGAATAATAGCCCTAGACGGCGAGAGAGTAACACCGAGTCAGCCACTTGCTTGGCTAAAAACAGAAGGAGCATCGAGATAGTGGGATTCGGAGCAAGAATTACCGGTTGGGGGTCCGCCGTACCGGACAAGGTGGTCACAAATGCCGAATTTGAAAGTCGCATGGAGACTTCTGACGAATGGATAACCGAGCGAACCGGTATCAAGGAGAGGCGGTGGGGAGGAACTACATCCTCGCTATCCATAGAGGCGGGAACTGCTGCGATTAAGCGTGCTGGTATAAGCCCTGCCGACATCGACCTCCTTATCTTGTCGACCACAACGCCTGATCAAGCGGTCCCCGCCACCTCTGCGGTTGTCTCTCACAAGATCGGGACCTCCGGAGGGGCCTTCGACCTGAATGCAGCGTGCGCCGGCTATGTGTATGCGATGGTCACCGGAAGAGCCATGATCGGCGCTGGGATAAATAAGAAGGTGCTCGTTTTAGGAGCGGACACCCTTTCCCGAATTACCGATATGGATGATAGGGGTACCGCAATTCTTTTTGCAGATGGAGCCGGCGGTGTCGTCCTCGAAGCCACCGAGGGACAGGACGATTTTTTAGGGTGGGACCTAGGAGTCGATGGCTCTGCGCAACCGATCCTCTATGCCGATCATGGTAGCTACCTCAGGATGGAAGGTCGCGAGGTCTACAAGAAGGCAGTTAGGGTCATGGTCGAATCCGCAGAAGTAGCCATGCGTCGTGCGGGGGTTACTTCTGACGATATAGCACTATGCGTTCCACACCAAGCGAATATCAGAATCATCGAGGCCGCTTGTAACAGGCTGTCAATACCGATGGAGCGTGCATCGGTTGTCCTAGATCGCTTCGGGAACACCTCCTCGGGATCTATTCCTTTGGCACTGGTCGATGCTGAGGAAAAAAATCGTTTAAAGCCCGGCGACCTTGTGTTGTTTTCCGGATTCGGAGCCGGAATGACCTGGGCAAGCGCCGTTGTCCGTTGGAGTGGGAACTAGTGAACCAGGCCACAGCAAGACACGTCTTTATTACCGGAGGTGCCACCGGGATAGGCCTCGCTACCGTTAGGCAGTTTCTCGATTCTGGTGATAGAGTCACGCTCTGCTATAGGACACACGAACCCCCTGTAGATCTGTTGCCGAAGGACAATCTTTTTGAGGCCAAGGTAGATGTCACTTCGCAGCAAGATATCGAACGGGCGTTTAAGGATGGTGAGGATCGATTTGGTCCGGTAGGAGTCCTCGTCGTCAATGCGGGTGCCACCGTCGATACTTTGATGCTAAGAATGTCGGAAGACGCCTGGAATAAGACTATCGAGACAAACCTCACCGCGAGCTATCGACTTACAAAACGGGCACTTGCCTCAATGGTAAAGAACCGATATGGAAGGATAGTGCTCATTTCATCCGTGGTAGCCGTTATGGGTTCGGCGGGTCAGGCAAATTACGCTGCGTCGAAAGCGGGCATGATTGGCCTAGGTAGGTCCCTGGCGAGGGAGGTGGCCTCCCGTAACATAACCGTAAATATTGTCGCCCCCGGAGCGGTGGCGACCGAGATGGTCTTGAGTCTCCCCCAGGCGCGACTCGACGCGTTAGCTAAAGAGACTCCGGTAGGGAGAATAGCGCAGCCTGAAGAGATCGCTAGCGCTATTTGTTACCTAGCTTCAGACCAAGCTTCGTTTATTACAGGTGCCGTCTTGGCTGTGGACGGTGGTCTTTCAATGGGAATTTAAATCCCTTTGAATGCCAGTTTTTACGCAGCTTTAGAGCTGTCTACCGAAGGTCGGTTGGCAGTAGATGTGTCAGTGAAAGGACTCGAAATGGACCAGCAGGAGTCGTTTGAAAAGTTTAAGGGTTGTGCCGTCAAGGTGTTAGGAGTAACGCCTGATCAGGTCACTCTTGACGCGCGTTTCGCCGAAGACCTCGACGCGGACAGCCTTGACCTAGTTGAACTGGTCATGGCCCTTGAAGACGAGTTCGGTGTCAACGTCGAGGAGTCAGAACTCGAAGGCGTCCAAACCGTACAGCAGGCCTATGAGTTAGTTACCGGGAAGATGGGATGAAAATAACTTGGGGGCCAAATGGGCCGAGCGACGGAATTGATGCTCCTTATAAGGTAGCTATAGTCGGCGTTGGGGTAATAAGCGGCATCGGAAATTCCAAGGAGAAGTTCTGGAAGGGTCTTTTCGGACCAGCGCCGGTTGGTATGAGAACGGTCGACGATTTTGACCCCTCGTTGTGGCTCGGACCGAAAGAGATCCGCCGCCATGACCGCTTCAACCAATTTGGGATCGCAGCCGCTTCACTCGCATTGGAGGATGCCGGAGATCTGCAGATCACCGATCCCGCAAGAGCGGGAGTACTAGTGGGAACCGGGGTTGGTGGGCTCGAAAGCCTAGAGACCCAGGTTATGGTGGGGAATACTCGGGGCTTCGATAGGGTGACTCCCTTTTTGGTTCCCTTGATGATGGCCAATGCTGGTGCCGCCTCGATTTCGATGCGCTTCGGTCTAGAAGGACCATGCGAGACGACGGTGACGGCCTGTGCCGCCGGTACTCAAGCTATCGGCAATGCAGCAAGGTTGATCGCCAGCGGTCGATGCGACGTCATGTTTACCGGTGGTTCTGAGTGCGCAATGACTGAAACGGCTAAAGCCGGCTTTCGCAACATGACCGCTATGTCCAACGCCGGGATATCTCGTCCATTCGACAAGGACAGGGACGGCTTTATGATGGGCGAAGGCGCGGCGATCCTCATACTTGAAGAGCTCGAAAGGGCGAAGGCAAGAGGAGCCCATATCTATGGCACTATCGATGGAGCCGCTTCCAACGCCGATGCCTACCACATAACCGCACCGCGCCCACATGGCATCGGTGCAGCGTCGTGCATGCAACTAGCAATTGATGACGCGGGACTCCTTCCCTCCGACATAGCCCATATCAACGCCCACGGAACTTCGACTCCAATGAATGATCTGGCCGAAGGTGAAGCAATGAATCTGGTTTTCGGACCCAATACTCCACCCGTTACTTCGGTAAAGGGGGCACTCGGTCACTCGTTTGGATCTGCGGGAGCTTTGGAAGCAGTAGCTGCGTGCCTAACCATCGAACATCGGATCATCCCGCCCACGGTTGGCACAAAAGATATTGATCCGGACATTCATGTCGATGTGGTGATGCACGAAGGTCGACCATTTACTCCTGGACCGATCATTTCAAACTCCTTCGGATTTGGTGGACACAACGGATCGATAATCATAAGCCCCTACCAAGGCTGACGAAATTTCCTGGGGAGGAAATCGGCGTATAGAGATATCCCCGACCGTTTCATATGTCACGCCAATTTGAGGGTCGAGGCGGATTCGATGAAGAAGTCGTCGGCTGGGCACTAGCTTGGATTCTGTGGAATCAAAAAAAAGCGACATGCCCAGCGGCGCACCCCTTCCAAAAGATGCCGAAATCGGATCCTTCAGTCTCACACCACCTTGGCTAGTTGACGTATCAAAGCTCGAGTGGCTGGGTGAAATTGACTCATTAAGAAAGCGGACCCACGCCGAACTACCTTCTTTAATCAAGAAGCGGAGGTTGCCTCCGGCAAATAGAGTTATCGGAACGGGCTTTCAGCTCGGAAAGGCACTCTTACTATGGCGATTACTAGAGCGACGATCGGGAGGATCAGTTTCAAAGCGCGGTATTTCTCACCGTCTTCGAGACGCATTTGAGGAGCTTGGGCCGACTTATATCAAATTAGGGCAGATACTCTCAGCAGGAAATGGAATTTTCCCAGAAGAACTCGTTAGTGAGTTTAAGTCCCTGCTAGACCAGGTCAAGCCCGAACCTTTCTCAGTCGTCCGCCAGACGATTGAGAAAGAACTGAAAAGGCCACTTGAAGATATTTTTTCTGAATTTGACATCAGGCCACTCGCAGCCGCCTCGATAGCGCAGGTTCATGTCGCGAAGCTGAGGACCGGAGAAGAGGTTGTTGTGAAGGTGCAACGACCAAATGTCGCAGAGCTAGTGCGAAGTGATCTAGCAGCAATGAGCTGGATTGCCCCTGCGCTGGTAGGCCGAATACCGATTTCTGCCCTTGCTAACCCCCCTGCGCTCGTCGAGCTTTTTGCCGAGACAATTATCGAGGAACTCGACTTTCGCCTTGAAGCAGCCAACATGTTGGATATTGCCGAAATACTCGCTAAGACCAATCAACGAGCCTTGATTGTGCCGAGACCTCACCACCGCTACGTCACTCGAAAAGTCTTGGTGATGGAGAGACTCAAGGGCTTTAGCTGGGACGACGTCTCGGGCATGCTAGATGCGGGAATCGATACCGCACAAGTAGTCAGTGCAGGCATGATCGCATTTATGGAGGGCGCCATGATATACGGGGTATTTCATGGCGACCTGCACGGAGGTAACCTCCTTGTGCTGAATAGCGGGGAAGTTGGCCTGCTGGACTATGGCATCACGGGAAGACTGGGAGAAAAAAAACGACTCGCCTTTTTAAGGCTTTTGATAGGGGGCACGATTAATGACGTTACCATGCAGGTTAGTGCGCTAAGAGATATGGGAGCATTACCACAGGATACCGATCTAGAGTCGGTCATCAAGGAGTTGGGACTAGATGGGCCCGCGATGGACCCGACGGCGATGACCCCTGATGAACTCGTGGCAGAAATAAGAAACTTGACAAAGGCCCTTTTAGGATTTGGCGCCAAAATGCCCAAAGAACTCATGCTGTTCGTAAAGAACATGATCTTCTTAGACTCCGCAATGGTCTCTCTTGCTCCCAATTTAGATCTATTTGCCGAGATAACCCAGCTGGCTACCTACTTTACATCCAAGTACGGTGAGAAGTTCGCTCAGGAAATTGGCGTCGACCTACGACAAACACCAGTTGACCTGCTAGGAGTCAAGGAGTCCTTGGGACTAGATCCGTCGATCGATACCCTGACATACAAGGAGTTAGTAGAACGACGAGAGCTTATTAGAAAGCGAATGGAGGTTGGGGGACGAAATCGTCCAACCAAGAAAAAACTCGCCTCCACATGGAAATTCGCCAGGACCATTGCGGGTAAAAAGGGCTAACGGTCGAAAAATGATTAACCATTTTTGAGCCTCACCCGCTGGGTCGCCAGGGGTTCATCTAATGCTCCTTTACGCGACAGGCGGTGGTATGCCAGGAAAAAGACGGCAAGGATGCATGCCAATGCGGGGCTTAGCGAACCCATAGTGAAAACTCACACCTCTATTGCCACTTTGGTACGTCAATCAAAATATGCATTTCGAATTCGAGCCGTATAACGCTTCAAAATAAAGGCGGTTGTTTTCGAAGTTCGGACGCGGAGGACTTGATGTAGGCAACGTGAGTGCCACTTCTCAAAAATCGAGTGCCCGCTGACGAGCTCCCGAAATCTACCGAGCATTTCCTTGGGGTTTAGTAACAAGTTGTTTTAGAAGGTGATGACCATGCAGTTCTGGGTTTATTCGGAATGAAGGTTATCGCCGGTGCCACTTCCACCTTAAACTTCATACAAGGTGAGCTACCTCGACCTACCCCTTTGCTGTAAAGCCCACGACGGAATCTTCCGAGCGTGTGCGTGATAATGATCGGGTATTTGCCTCATCTTTTGGTCGATGTAAAACTCTTCGATACCAAAAAAACTATCTCCAACTAGCTTCAATCTTTCCACCATAGAGTTGATCAAACTATCTGGTGGACTGTTACCGTGCCTCTTCCAGACCACCATTGGCACTCCGCAAGATTCGCACTCAGCTATCCAGCAATCCTCATCCTCATAAAACCGTTCGCTTAGCACTGCTGCTTCGCAAAGTTGACAAAGAGCCGACCCCACTTTACTAACTAAGCTCATCCAGGGCGCTGCGCAGTTCTGCTACAAACTTGAAAGCTCCATCCGGACCTTCCCCAGCCAACAGTCGACCGACGAGTGCCGAACCGACAATCACTCCGTCCGATGACCTCGCCGCCTCTTTTGCCTGCTGAGGATTTGAAACTCCGATCCCAATTAGCACTGGCTTTTCAGAAAACCCCCTAAGGCGGCTACCTATCAAGGTCGCTGACTCCGATAACGTGCTTCTTACCCCGGTAACACCCATGGTGCCGACAGCGTATACGAAGCCTTCTGCCTCTTTACAAAGCATCTTGGCCCTACTATCTGGAGTAGTCGGTGCAACCAACTGGACGGTCTCTATTCCGTGTGCTTTACCCACCGCCCTCCACTCCCCCATCTCTTCTATGGGAAGATCGGGTAGTACTACGCCGCCTACGCTAGCCTCGTCTAACCAGCCAGCAAAGCGCTCCAAGCCAGCATGATGGACAATATTGAAGTAAGTCATGATCGCAAGGGGAGCACCAAAGCTCTGCTTGGCCAGGGCCCCGAGGATACTCGAAGGGGTAGCTCCTGACTCTATCGCCCTTTGAGATGCCTCCTGGATCACGGGACCATCCATGATTGGATCGGAAAACGGTATTCCGATCTCAACGGCGTCGGCACCGGCTGCTACTACCGCATCCAGGACTTCCAGCCAGTCACCACCGAGCCCACCCGTAATGTAAGGTACGAGTATCTTTTTCGACGAGGATTTCGCTAGATCCAATCGAGAGGATAGAGAAAGGGTCATGCCAACCTGTCCTTCAGTAATTCTGCAACCACACTTGCGTCTTTGTCGCCCCTGCCGGACATGGTGATTACGACCTTCGACCCATTAGGGATAATCTTGCCGGCCTCTCGGAGGACCCAAGCCACGGCGTGTGCCGGCTCGAGTGCCGGAATTATACCCTCAGACTGCGATAGGACCATCGTCGCCTCGAGGACTTCGTCATCGTTGACTTGGTAGTACTCAGCCCGACCGATGGAATGCAAGAACGAATGCTCTGGTCCTACCCCAGGGTAATCGAGACCCGCAGACACCGATTGCGCCTCACTGACCTGCCCAAATTCGTCCTGTAAAAGCATGGTCCGCATGCCATGAACGATACCGGGTGAGCCTCGGCCAATAGCGGCTCCGCCCAAAGGCTCGACTCCAACCAACCTGGTATTCTCCTTGGATGCGAAGCCGGCGAAGGTTCCAGCGGCGTTCGAACCCCCTCCGACACAAGCTACGACAAAATCCGGGTCTCCACCGATCTCTTGTTCAAACTGCGCCTGCGCCTCATCCCCTATTATTCGCTGGAACTCCCTAACCATATATGGGTAGGGATGCGGACCCATAACCGAACCTATGCAGTAGTGAGTACTCTCGACATTTGCGACCCAGTCCCTCATAGCTTCGTTTATCGCGTCCTTTAGGGTTTTTGAGCCCGAAGATACCGAAACCACCTCGGTGCCAAGAAGTTTCATCCGGAAAACGTTGAGTTCCTGTCGCTTTACGTCAACCTCGCCCATAAAGACTGTTGCGTCGAGTCCGAAGAGTGCTGCGGCGGTAGCCGTTGCGACACCGTGCTGCCCTGCGCCAGTCTCGGCAATTATCCGTTTTTTGCCCATCCTCTTGGTCAAAAGCGCTTGGCCGATGACATTATTGATCTTGTGTGAACCTGTGTGATTTAGATCTTCTCTTTTGAAAAATACATCTACGCCCAGCTTCTCCGAAAGCCTTTTGACGAAGGTTAGAGGAGTGGGTCTTCCGGCATAGTTTGAAAGAATCCGATAATACTCTGATCGAAACTCGGGATCTACCCAGGACGATTCGAAGGCCTCCTCCAGCTCAGAACAGGCCGCGATCAGCGATTCAGGAACGTAGACGCCACCGAACTCTCCGAAGCGGCCCCTTTTTTCTGGCCTACCCATTACGTTCAATCCGACTCCTCCCAGTTGTAGGGCATATCTTCAGTAAAAGCGCCGTCTTGGTGCCAGTAATCAGCTTCCTCAATCTCTACGGCTTTAGCGTTTCTGATAAACGCCCTTAATTTGGCGGGATCCTTTTTGCCCGGGCTGGCCTCCACGCCCGAAGCGACGTCCACACCATAAGGTCGAACCCTTTCGATTCCAACAGCCACATTTTCGGCATTCAGTCCACCAGCTAGCAACATGCGTCGTTCTGGGGACATCCCCTCGACCAATGACCAGTCAAAGACCGAGCCAGATCCCGGGTTAGAGCTGTCGACCAACGTGGCCCAGATTCGATAAGCATCGAGGTTTCTGAGCTGTGAGTGGCCGGCCGGAAAACTTTTTATTACGTATCGAACTCGATCAGAGACGAAGTTAGTTGCCGTCGGTCCCTCATTTCCATGCAGCTGAGCTCCACTTAGCCCGATCTTATTCACCAGCTTTGCCACCTCTTCTGGTCTTTCATTGACAAAAACTCCAAATGTCAAAACTGATCCGGGAAGTTGGTGGATTATCTCGGATACAGTTCGCTCATTGACCTGCCGTTTCGATGGAGCAAAAATGAAGCCAAGGGCATCGGCTCCAAGCGCGACCGACAAAAGTGCATCTGATTCGTTGGTAATTCCGCATATCTTCACAAAAACTGACATTACAAACCCCTGCCGGCGGTCACAAATGCTCGCAACAGTTCCTCGGGGGATTTTGCACGTATGAGGGCCTCGCCAATCAGGGCACCATCGAAGCCAGCCTTCGACAAGGTGGTCAACTGCTCGGGATCGCTTACGCCGGACTCTGCAATCTTAACCAGTCCTGCCGGAACCAGTTTGGATAGCTTAAGCGCCCTTGTTGTATCGACACTGAAGGTTGTCAGATCACGTTGGTTTATTCCTAAGATATCCGCTACCGAATCATCTAGTTGGGCTAATTCCTCCTCGTTGTGTACCTCAAGTAAAACTTCGAGTCCGACCCTGTGGGCGAGGTCAGAAAAGCGTACTACCTCTTCTACGGAAAGAGCAGCAGCGATAAGCAGGACTGCATCAGCACCGATAAGCCTTGCATCGAGTACGTCCAGCTCTGAAACTGTAAAGTCTTTTCGGAGAATTGGAAGGTCGGTAAGCGTTCGTGCCAATTTTATGTCATCCATCGAGCCAGAGAAGAACTCCCGATCGGTGAGGATGGATATCCCTTTCGCACCACCTTGGACGTAGCTTGCCACTTGATCGGATACCGATATATCGGGAGCTAATTCGCCTTTTGAAGGAGATCTCCGCTTCACCTCGGCGATGATGGACACGCCGCTCTGTTCGGTCAGTGACCCTGATAACGATCTCGTAGGAGGCAAATCATGAGTCATCCGGATCAGTTCTTTTACGTCGCGGTGGTCGTCCTTCGCTCTCATGCGATGCCAAAGCATAATTTTGTCCAGGTAGGTCTTCATCTACCTCAAATCCTAACCGCACAATCCATTTCATCAACGAGCCCACCGATGATGATATGGCCAGAAGCCAATACCGGTCCAAAACTTCACGTTCAACAAACCACTCGGTACCAGGAGGGGGGAATCTCATTAGGAGGTTGAATACTCAAGATCCGTCGATCGAATCCTCCGCAAAAACGACAGACATTGCCTAGCACAATTTGAAAGCAGAGGCTCTGACACGACCTGATCTCCTGCTGAAGAGATATTCGAGTGACCCGCAGCATAGGCAATTGCAATATATGTTGTACGTCGTCGAGTTAAGGTGGACGGAACCGTTTGGGTTACTTTGTTGCGAGTTTGGCTTAATTCGAGTGTTTTTCAGCTTGCTCAAAGCCGCCACGACCTTTTCATGTCAAAGGACGACCTCATAACCCTCAATTTGTCTAATTGGCACTACCATGGCTTGAGAATGTGGGGCGTATAATTTGACAGAGCCTCAGTCCTTGAATGCTAATGAGTCGCTAAAAAGGAAACCTTGACCGATGGAAGAAAGCGGAGTCGTTATCGTTGTCGAAGATGACCCTTCCATCGCCGACCTATTGAACGGGTATCTTCGCAAGGAAGGTTACCGTGTACTTCTCGCTCCTAATGGCGCAAAAGGATTGGAACTCTTTTCAAATAACCAACCGAGCATGTTGATCCTGGACATCTCTCTGCCAGGCGAAATAGATGGGCTAGACGTGTGTCGAGAGGTCAGAAAGACCTCAAGCGTACCGATAATAATGCTCACGGCAAGAGACAGCGAATTGGACAAAATACTCGGCCTAGAGCTTGGAGCGGACGACTACGTTACCAAGCCATTCTCTCCCAGGGAACTACTCTCCCGAATTCGAGCGGTGCAAAGGAGAACTATATCCCCATCAAAGGCTCGGGGAGAGGATCAAATAGTTGTTTCCGGGGTCACCGTAGACTTCCGGACGAGGGAAGTGTTCGTTACTGGGGAGTCAGTTCCCTTCACGGCTAAAGAGTTTGAGCTGCTTGCTTACTTCCTGCGAAATAGGAGGGTCGCACTATCTCGTAGGCAGCTGCTCGATGGAGTGTGGGGACCTGATTGGTACGGGGATGATCGCACCGTTGACGTTCACGTTCGACAACTGCGCAAAAAGCTAGGAAGCTCATTCCCCTTGGTGACGGTCTGGGGAATCGGATACCGGATGGATTAGGGGTCGAATTGAGACGAAAGATCACCCTGACCCTCGTTGTTTCGGTAACTAGTGTCATATTGATAGCTGGCTTTGGAGTCTTGCTACTCTCCCGACAGATATCGGCCCATCAAGGTCGTGCATTTCTAATCAGGACGGTCCGTACTATAGTTGCGACCCAGTCGTCGCACCCCTACCTTGCTCGAGAAGTCGTCAAAATTGCGGGACTCAATGGTGCCCATTTCGAAACTCTTTATTCCAATGGCACAGTTTCCGGAAGCATCAATGCACTCCCGAGCAGTCTTGTGAGTGCATCAACCGGCCACCCGGGGGAAATCTACACGCTTACACAAGGATCCAGCATCTATGCCGCCGTCGATATCCCCGTTAGCCGAACCACCCCCAAGGGTCACGTCACCGGCCTGATTGTAGTCCTGCAAAAGTCAATTGCAATTCCACCTCGAAGCATCCTTTTTCTAGTACTGGTTGCAGTGGCTGCAATTCTCATTGCATTGCTAGTCGGAGAGTCAATTTCTGCCCGCATCACGAGACCAATACTCGGCCTGCAAGAGGTAACTCGGAAACTGGCAGAGGGAGAGGTGGGAATTCGACCAGAACCAATCAGTGGTCACTATCCAGAGATCCAGGACTTATCGAATTCTATTTCTCAGATGGCCGCTTCACTTGAAAAGTCCGAAGAGCTTCAGAAAGACTTTTTCATGGCGATTTCTCATGACCTTCGCACGCCATTAACTTCGGTCTCTGGATTCGCAGAAGCAATCCTGGACGAGACGGTAGACGACCCGAAGCAGGCGGCTGCCGTAATACTAAAACAATCGAAGCGTCTCGAAGTAATGGTACGGGACCTTCTTGAGCTTTCGAGAATACAAGCCGGTAGGTTTAAACTCGAAATTTCCCGGGTAGATGCGGCCCACCTCGTCGACGACTTGGCTGAAATATTTTCCTTGCGGGCGGCTGAAGCGGTCATAAACTTCCACTATCAGGGCCTCGGATTCCAACAATTAGCCGATTTGGATCCAAATCGATTTACGCAAGTGCTCCAAAACCTCATGGAAAACGCGTACAAGTTCGCGTCGACTTCGATTAGTTTGACCTCAAAATTAACCGAAGATGGAGACTTTAGGATTTCAGTCCTTGACGACGGGCCAGGAATACCGCTTGGAGACCAATCCAAGGTCTTTCGCCACGCTCACCGCAACGATAATACACCCTCCAGGGAACAGGGGTCGGGGGTCGGCCTTCTAATCGTGGCGGAACTTGCACAAGCAATGGGATTAAGAGTGGGCTTTAAGTCCCCCGTACAGACCGCTGGCGGTACCGAGATGATCGTGATTATCCCAAGAAAACTATTGGCCTAGACAGTCCGAATAGAATGGGCACGCTGGCATTAGTCAACGATCTCTGCCTTCCCAATTGGATGGTCAGTGTCAGTTATCCCGGGCAGCACCAGATCGAAGAAGTTAGAATCCGTCGCACTCCTTTTAATCGCTCCAATGCCGTTTCCGTTTCCTGGCTCTCCTTCGGCGAGAGAGGTGACTTCACCTGCTAAAAGCCCATTGCGGTAGAGTTCAAGTGGCGCTCCGGAACTCACTACTTCTGCAATAGTGAAATTTTGTCCCATTTCGATGGTCAGAACTTTGAGCGAAATCGGTGCAGCCGTAGCCCTCGAGTGCATCCTTTCGACTAGTTCCTGCCCCACGTAGCATCCCTTTTGAAAAGATACAAACAGTTCGAGAGATTCGCCGAGAGCCCCTGGAAATATTCCTAGGCTCAGTTCCGAAGTGTAACTTGGAAAATTAGATTTGATCCTCTGGAGTTCAAGTGCCTTTATGAGGCGCTTCTCCCTCTCCCCAATTACCATCCCTTCCGGCTCGACCTTTGACAGATAAATCACTTCGTTAAATCCAAAGTATCCGCCGGAAAAGTGTCCTAAGTAAGGAGCTTCCGGCGGTATACGGCGTCCTAAAAGTGCGAAGGAATCAAGAACCTCTACCGTTGCCTTCGTCCTTATTAGGTATCTTTTTAGCCTCTGTTGCACTTCATCTACGGCAGCACTCTCTACGAGCAGCACGAACTTTTCCGCTTCCTCACGCAGGACCCAACAGATTGCAGTAATTTTGCCGGTCGGTGCTAGCAGCAAGGACATCGAGCAGTCTCCTAAAGGAATGTCTTCGACGTCCTGGCTCAGTTGACCCTGTAGATAGCCGGCGGCGTCAGGTCCTGCCACTTCGAGCGCAGTGTAATCGAGCTTCAAGTACTCAGCTTCACTTAATACGTTTAGGCCAACCACAGGACATCCCATCTACTTACCATTAACATAGACAAACAGCCGCCAAGCGGTCTTCCTTCCAATACTTACCACAATGGGTTCTGATCGGAAAATACCCCCGGCTTTAGCCGTGTGGAGGTTTCGACAGGATCCGATCAAAGCCGAAGTGTTCCTGAAGTCGAGCAGTGCGAATTATGAGGAACGAAGCGGTCCAATAATACGCAAATGGGCCTACGTTCTTCATGGCCGTTTGCATTTCAAGGGTATTAGGCTGAATTAGGCCAAAAAGTGTTTAATGGAAAAGCCAATAGTTCCAATTCAAAAGTGTCGAACGTCATGACTATGCCATAAGGAGAACAGCGTTGAAGAAGATCGGAATAACCTCGGGACTTTTTGACCAAAATCGATATGGCATCTACGCTGGATACTCAGCAGCGATAACTGAGTTAGGCCATACTCCTTATGTTTTTTCGAGCGCCACTTTCGAACTGGTAAAAGACCCACGAATTTTGGATGATATCGCCTCGGAAATGGTCAGTTCCGTCGACTCCCTCATCCTTCCAGGCGGATATGATGTCCAGCCTTTCCTCTATGGCGAGCCTGATTCACCACAACTCCAACAGATCGATCCCACCAGGGATCTGTTTGAGATAGCGGCCATCAAGGCCGCTAGGTCGCAAGGTAAGAAGATCTTGGCCATTTGCCGTGGAATCCAGATACTGAATGTCGCCCTTGGTGGGACCCTCTACCAAGACTTGCCGAGTTCAGGCTTTAACAACCATTCCGACATCGACAACGAGCATACGCCTTCCCATCGGGTGGAGTTAATGCCGGGCTCTAAGGTCGCCAAATATACCAATCATGCAGACGCAGTCAATACCCTACATCATCAGGCGATAAAAGACCTCGCCCCCGGTTTGGAAGTAACAGCGAGATCAGACGACGGCGTCGTCGAAGCGGTAGAGTCCGAAGAAATCATCGGCGTGCAGTGGCACCCAGAGCGTATGTGGCGGCTGGATAGAAATCACCTTGGAACCTTTAAGTGGCTCGTTGAGTAGATCAAGGCACACCTTTAGGACTGCGGGATAGTGGCCTTACGACACTTCAAGGGTCTCCAAAAGTGCCACTATCGCCAATATTGATTTGGCCTTATTGAGGCACTCAGCATCTTCGGCCCAAGGATCAGAGTCTGCAACTATTCCAGCCCCAGCCTGCATATACCCGTTTCCGCGCCTATCGACAAAAAGTGTCCGTATCGCTATGGCGACATCGAGATTACCGGCAAGGTCTATGTAACCAACCACTCCAGCATAGGGACCCCTCCGGGTGGGCTCTAGCTCGTCGATTATCTGCATCGCCCTTACTTTTGGAGACCCCGATACCGTGCCGGCTGGTATCGTGGCCTTCAAGACGTCAAAAGGACCCAAACCGTCTCGCAGCTGTGCCGACACCTGCGACGTCAGGTGAATGACACTCGAATACTTTTCAACGATCATCAACTCATCTACGGTCTCGGTAGCAAACTTCGAGATTCGACCAATGTCATTTCTGGCTAGGTCTACGAGCATCACATGTTCCGCTAGTTCCTTCGGATTCTCTATCAATTCTGCGATGAGCCGCTTATCCTCCTCCTCGGTCATACCCCTCGGTCTCGTGCCAGCGATCGGCCTCGTGACAACTCGACCGCCTTCGAGCTTTACCAGGGCTTCCGGTGAGGATCCGACCACGTCCATTTCTGGGGTTCTGATGAAGTACATATATGGCGATGGGTTTGAAGCCCTAAGGGCGCGATAGAGGGTGAATGATGGTCGTGAAAGGCGAAAGTCGAACCGTTGGGAAAGGACTACTTGGAAGATATCACCCTGTGCGATGAGTTCCTTGGCGACCTCCACCTTTGCAACAAACTCCTCTGAAGTCTGGTTTCTTACCATTTCAGGGAGCCTCTGCGTCTTCTGGGGAAATTCAAAGGTCTCTAAGGATCGAGGCTCAGCGATGGCATTTGCCATAGCTACCAGCTTCTTACGGGCGTTTGCGTACTTCTCTGCTAAATCGCCATCGGTATCGGTATCTCTTACAAAAACATTCGAGACCAAGGTGATACTCTGCTCAAAGTGATCAAAAGCACACACATCGCCAATTAGGGACATCTGGGCGATTGGCAGATCTCTCGCGTCCTCCTTCAATTCGGCGAGATCCTCGAGTTCCCGAACCGTTTCATATCCGAGATAACCTATTAACCCAGAAGTCAAAGGCGGATGGTTAGCAGGGGCGGCAACTCGCAAGGAAGCGGTAACGAACTCCAAGAGCTCAAACAGCCCCATTCCCGCATCGCCGAAATCTCCAAGAATTCCCTCCTTGTTTATTCCGGCATCATCCTGTGTGACCCTTCCTAAGGAGCTCCTTCCCACAAATGAATATCTCGACCACCGCTGACCCTGTTCCACCGATTCGAGCAGAAAGCCTTCCGCTTCACCAACAAGTTTCGCGTATACCGAAACAGGCGTCTCTAGGTCAGCTAGCATCTTTGCGGAAACAGAGACTACATTGTGTTTTTTCGCTAGGGCTACAAACTCGCCTTCATCTTTGGGCCAATAGCGTTTCACTCTTTTGTGTCCGGTGGGATCTCATCGACAATCGTCCTAAAGAAACAGCTATAGGCGCCGGTGTGGCAAGCTCCAGCGCCAACCTGGTCCACCTCTATCAAAAGGGTATCCATGTCACAGTCGGCCTTGATTCGATGAACAAGTTGTATGTTGCCCGAGGTATCTCCCTTGGCCCAATATTCATTTCGCGACCTGGAAAAGTACCAAGTTCGCCCGGTTTCAATCGTTCGTCGCAGGGATTCGAGGTTCATCCAGGCCATCATGAGGACTTCCTTGGTTGCTACGTCAACACAGATAGCGGGTATTAGACCTTTGTCATTAAGTCGTAACTCATTCAGATCAAAGCCGATCTCCATAAAAAGCTTCTCGGGCGCACTCATCAGAGGTATAGTCCCGTCCCGCCCTCGGACTGCTCAGTAGCAACGGCGTGAATGTCTCTCTCTCTCAGAATCAGGTAGGTGTCACCATTCACTTCGACTTCGTAGCGCTCTTCGGCGTCGAAAAGTACTCTATCCTTGACCTTCACTGAACGAACATTCGGACCGACGGCAACGACGTCAGCCCAGGTAAGCCTCTTGGCCACCTGCGCAGTAGCTGGAATCAAAATCCCAGAACGAGATTGCCTCTCACCTTCAGCGAATGGCTGAGATACTAATACTCGATCTGCGAGAACATAAATTGCCTGTTTCATCGGTTGATTTGTCATTCTCAAACCATTCAACACTAAATGGTCCCCTACACCGACCCATTTACAGCCGAAGGGACATAAAACTACTCAATCTTGGATTAACGCCCGACCCGGGTGTGCACACCACTAGCCAGCAAGGCCTGCTTGACCTCTCCGACACTGAACTCACCATAATGGAAGACTGAAGCCGCCAAAAGCCCTGTTGCCTTTGACTCCAAAGCGCCAACCAGAAAGTCCTCGATGGAACCCACGCCGCCAGAGGCTATAACCGGAACATTAATTCGCTCCGCAATTCCTCGGGTAAGGGGTAAGTCAAAACCTTCCTTGGTCCCATCCCTATCCATCGAGGTGACAAGGAGTTCGCCAGCCCCCCTACTAACTACCTCCTCAGCCCAAGAGAAAGCGTCGAGGTTGGTCTTATTCCTCCCACCATGGGTATAAACAAAGTAGTTGCCGTCCTGGTCTTGCTTTGCGTCGATTGCCACCACGACGCACTGACTGCCAAACTCCGTCATCATCTCACTGATGAGCTCTGGATTCGAAATAGCCGCAGTATTGAGCGAAACCTTGTCAGCACCAGCCCTTAGAAGGGCTCGGGCTCCGTCCACCGAATTGACACCGCCTCCGACGGTAAGGGGAATAAACACTTCGTCGGCACACTTGCTAACGAGGTCGACCATGGTCTGGCGCCCCTCATGCGATGCGGAAATATCCAAGAAGACTATCTCATCAGCCCCTTGGAGGTCGTAATACTTTGCCAACTCGACCGGATCGCCTGCGTCCCTCAGACCCTCGAAATTGACGCCCTTGACGACTCGTCCTTTGGAAACGTCTAGGCAAGGAATAATTCGCACTATCTCCACTGGCCGAGCGCCTCCGAAAGATTGACTCTTCCGTCATGTAGAGCCTTTCCGATCACACAAGAGTGGATGGCCCTTTTATACCTAAGGGACCTTACCTCAGAAGCTTCTATCAAGTCAGCCAAGCTCGAAACCCCCCCGGAAGCGATTAGCTCCATTTCACACGAGTCGAGTACCTCTAAGTAAGTTTGAATATCCAGTCCGCTAAACATTCCATCACGAGAAACATCGGTAGCCAAAACGAAGGTTGCTCCCTTGGCTTGGCACTCTTGAAGGGTGTCATAAAGTGAAAGGCCGGTTGATTGAGTCCAACCCCTGCTCTGCACTATCGGCTGACCGTCTAGGTATTTGTAATCTAACGAAACCACGACTGGAGTCTCAGACAGGGAGACCACATCCGCGATGAACTGGGGGTCTTCTACCGCTTTAGTCCCTAAGACGAGTCTCTTTGCGCCGATTTCGATCAGCTCACTGGCTATTTTCAGGCTCCGAATACCACCACCAACCTCCACGTTGAGCCTGGTTGAGGTAATAATCTCGTCGATCAAAGACCGATTATCCCCGGTATTTCTCGCGGCATCCAAATCGACCACATGGAGCCATCGGGCGCCAGCTTCCACGATCCACTTTGCAGCGTCTATTGGGTCGGAATAGTCCGTCTTCTTGTCAAAATCGCCCATTTCAAGACGGACGCAACGGCCGTTGAGGATATCTATCGCCGGAATTATCTCCAAAGTGATCCTCCCGTTGTTAGCGACGTTGAGCCGCAGTACTTTGAAAAGTTGGCGAGAATCTTCAACCCAACTACCGACGATTTTTCGGGGTGGAACTGGACTCCAAAAAGGTTACCGACACCCACCGCTGCCGAAAACTCTCCGCCGTATTCGCAAGAAGCCGTGGTATTGGCCCCCACTGGTGCTGCATAGGAGTGCACGAAGTAGACCCAAGACCCCTCGGCTACATCCTCAAAGAGCGCCGATGAGCCAAATTTGGTCATCTCCAGGCGATTCCACTGCATCTGT
>JAKAPB010000130.1 GCA_021823045.1 Actinomycetes bacterium
TTCCGATCTTTTTTCAACTTTCTCTTCGGTGGAATCACTGGGGTGTACGTCTCAGACGTTCCCGTGAATGTGACTGTGCACGGTAGCTATTTCGTTATGGCGCACTTCCACTACACGATCATGGGTCAGCTGATCTTTGCGGTAATGGGGGCGATCTACTACTACGCTCCGCTGTACTTTGGGATCAAGCTGAATGAGAAATGGGGCAAGATCCACTTCTGGACGATGTTCATCGCTTTCAACTCGACTTTCCTTCCGCTGTTTGCGCTCGGTTTGTTAGGTATGCCACGAAGGGTCTTCGAATATGCTGCTAGGCTGCAACACCTCAACCAGTGGGTGACCGTCTCGTCGTATGTCCTTGGACTATCCTTAGCCTTTTTCGTTGTTACTTTTGTCTGGCAACTAGCAGTGACTAGGCCGAAGAGTCCGCTTAACCCCTGGCAGTCACGGGGTCTTGAATGGCAGGTCGGATACCCTGTCCCGCCAGGAAACTTTGACAAGATTCCGGTGATCCTTTCCGGTCCTTATGAGTACGGCGATCCCAACGCACTTCCGGTAGCGGACCTTACGCCAGCCGAGCCAAGTGCGGTCGGAGCGAGCAGTGGGGGTGAGATATGAGCAACGCTGTTGGCGAAAATGTGACTGTAGACGAGGAGCAGTACTACCACGACGCAAACTTAGGAGCGATTTGGAGTGCTTCTAGGACTTTGATAGCGGTGGTCTCGACCCTCTTTGGTGGCCTTGTGTTCTCCTATTTCTACCTGAGATCCCTAAATTCACATGGCCTATGGGACCCGAATGGGATTAAAGCGTCTCCGCTTCTTGGAACGATCATTATGGTGTTTGTGATCGCAAGTGCGGTCATAATCCAGGTGGTTAACCGCAGACTTCGGATGGGCATAACCATTGACTGGCAGGTAGGAGCGCTGGCTGCGCTCTTGCTGGGAGTGCTCGCAGGGGCCTTTCAGATATGGATTCTGACCAGGCTGAATTTCATGCCGGGTTCTTCAGGATACGCGGGAATCTACGTGGCAAGTGGTCCAGTGTATGCTGCGGTAGTGCTTTTGAGCATGTATTGGTTAGAGACACTGATTGCTCGCTCAATTCGATTCCGTAAGGTCACGGCACAACAAGGTGGAATAGGAGTATCTAATCAACCTAGTGCGGAAAGCTTCCGTGCATCACTGGACGGTTTCACGGTCTTTTGGACCTACTTCGCGGTGCTGAGCATCGTAGTCTGGTACTTGCTTTACGTTCTATAAATGCTTCTACTTAGTGACCCTTCGCCAAAGCGAGGGGTCACGATTTGGGCTGACAGGATTAGTTGGTTGTCAGCTTTGACCAGATGGTAACTAGGAGGTGATTCGATGCTCGGTGTGGTAACACCGTCTAACACGCCAGCGGGTGCTGACTTGACTCTGCTTATTCCTCTAGGTGTTTTTATCTTGGCGGTCTTCATGGGATTTTTGCAGAGAAAAAGGATCCACTAGCCAAGGTAGTTTGAAATGGGGTCGCCCTGGGTGGGGCGACCCCATTTTTTGCTTTCGTCGAATGTCACAGTGTCTCGTTATGGTTGTTTTAGTCGTATCGGGCCCTGGCCCCTGGTTGTGTCGTGATCAACGGGGGCAAAGGTATGTTGGATCTAGCTTTCAATTCTGACGTAAATGACATTCGGCTGCGACTCATCGAAGCTTTGGATTTAGTTGTTTCCTCGGGTGAGTACGTTGAGTTTCTAAAATTTGCAGCGAGCCTGCCGAGTTATTCTCCCAGGAATACGCTTTTGATATTTTCTCAAGCCAAAGACAGGGGATTCACGCCGACTATCGTCATGGGCTACAAGAGTTGGTTATCTCATGGTCGTCATGTTAGGTGTGGTGAGAAGGGTCTGCGCATTTGTGCGCCGGTGATTGCGAGGAAGCAGGACAATTTCGATTCAAAAGAGGTTGAAGTGGTGAAATACTTCAAGTCAGCCTCAGTCTTTGACCTTTCTCAAACCGATGGGGCTGCTATATCCGAGCCTCTCGTTCCAGTCTTCTTAGAGGGAGAGGCCGATGAGGTCCTACTCAACCTCTGTGTATCGGAGGTGGAGAGGTTGGGTTTCTCCTTCTGTTTCGGAGAGCTAACGGGATCGAACGGACAGACTAACTTTGGAGATAGGACGGTAGTTGTATCGAGGAGCCTGCCGCCCCGACAGAAGGTCAAGACCGCATTGCATGAGCTCGTACACGCGACGATGCACCATAGTGGCGATATCGCAGTTTCTGCGGCGGAGTTGGAGGCCGAGTCCGCCGCATATCTTATTTTAGGTTCACTCGGAATCGCCAGCGAGGACTTTTCGGTTCCGTATCTGGTCCGATGGTCGAAGGGGGAGACTCAAGAAGTGGCGGAAGCGTCGCTTCGGGTGGTCGACTTTGTCGTCAACTTCCTGAGGCTCTACCAGAATAGAATCGTAGATCAAGCTAGCGGTGGGTCGGCACTGGAGGACCAAGTTGCATGAGCTAGACGAAGAGTTATGGGAGGAGTATCTGGCAGCCCGGCTTGAAGTACTCCTGCCACAAGGGGAGCGAATCGAGCTTCGTGACTGTGGTTCTGGGTATTTTGGGGCCGCTAGTGCGGTGGTCCTGACCGCTTGGAATCCAATGGGCAAGGAGGCCAGTTTGGCGGATAACGAAAGAAGAAACGCTGAACTTGCCCAGGATCTGGCGAACTTGGAGGTCGACTTTCTTCCCTGCGTCGGATCATCGATCGATGCTAGCTATCAGGAGGCCGGCTTTATCGCCTTCGACCTCGACGAACAGGAGGCGCTTCGACTCCTAGATAAGTATCAGCAACTCGGGTATTACTACGTTTCGGCAAGGCGTGTTGAGTGCGTGCTAGGCGCATCTAACTTCAGAACTGAGGTCAAAGCCTTACCCGATAAATAGTAGCGAACGGATCATATGCGGATGGCCAATAGATAACTCTGGTCAGCGGGGAGATGCGTCGGGCGAAATGAAGGTCTCTAAGTGAGTAACGTGTTCGATTCCCGACCGTTTTACGGAGCATCCCCCTGGGGCTCTTTGGTGAGGCTAGAGCTAGCTTTTGTTTTCTTGGATGTAGCCTGGGACTTAGTTTAGTTTTGTTTGGAGTATTCAGATGGTGGGGCGGCTATTTCGCAGTGTTTCTAACTAGCTCATTTCACAATGGCATTTCTCAGCTTGAAACCTGGTCGAAGACCAGGGGTCTTGAGATTGTTTTGATTGGAATTGGCTCTATTCTCGCAGCTAGGTTCACGAAATGGGTCTCAAATAGCGCGGAGAAGAGGCTCGTTAGGCTAGCGAAGACGGAGGTCCAAGACGAGCTAGTTAGATCCGAAAGATCCAAGTATGTCCATGCGATGGTTCAAGCGATGGGTTGGGGCGTGACTTCGGTGATTTTTTTCGTCTCGACCCTGATGATCATTCTTCGCGTCGGTGTACCGATCAGCTCACTAGTCGCTCCGGCTACGGTGATGGGAGTTGCCCTCGGCTTTGGGGCGCAAAAGGTAGTTCAGGACCTGCTGGCGGGCTTTTTCATCTTTGCCGAAAGACAGTTCGGAGTCGGTGACGTTATTACGATATCTGCTCCCGGCGCTACGGTCGGGGTCTCCGGAACTGTCGAGGAATTGACCCTCCGGATAACCAGGATCAGGACTCTTTATGGAGAACTCATTGTCGTGCCAAACGGGGAGGTAAGGCAGGTTGCCAACCTGTCGAAGGATTGGTCGCAGGTCGTGCTGGACGTGCAGGTCCCCATCGAGTCTCATAAGTCCGAAACGATCGAACTGATGAGGAGGGTATGTTTGGAGTTTGGTGAAGAGGAAGCTTGGTCGCAGTACCTGCTTGCACCTCCGGTGGTAACGGGAATCGAAGCGATCCATATCGGATACTTCCAGCTAAGGGTGCTAGTGCGCACGCTTCCGGCCAGACAGTGGGAAGTAGCACGCGAGCTGAGGCTCAGGCTGCTTGAGGCTTTAGATAACGCAAAGTTGCTGAGTGGTTCGGCGAACTCGCCGATTATCCAGCAGGTGGTCTGATTGGCGATAAAAAATGTTCGACGCTCAACGTGGCTGTTGATCGTTTTATTCATTGCGTTCGCGATGGTCTACGCCGATAATCGGCCCGCTCCGCCACCGCCCACTATTTTAGTTCCGGCTATCGCAGTTCCTCAGACTACTACGTCGACGACCGAGCGTTTGAGCCCCACTACGACTACCTCTTCGACAACCTCTACCACATCGACGACTACTTCAACTACATTTCCAGGCTCCTCGTCGACGCTGGTGGGAAGTAGTACATCGACTACTTCTTCAACATTGCCCAGAGGCTCGACGACAACTAGCTCTTCTACCTCTTCGACAACCTCTACTACATCATTAAGTTTCGGGGGTTAAACTACACGCCCATCTGAAGTTGTTCAAGCTAGCTGCGTGGGTCATAACCGATCAGAGCTAGATGGGTATATGCAATCCCATCCTTTAAAAGAGACGAGTCGTGGCTGCTCATATAGGAATCTGGCTGATGATATTGTTATGTAGGAGTTTCGAGTTCTACCCAGGTTTCTAGAGAAGCGGCGGTACCGACTTTGGATTGGATCAATCGAAAATTGCTTTTTGGTCATGCCAAAAAGTCCCCTCGCATAATGCGTCCAAGAAAGTGCGCGACCCCATTTTCATCATTTGAGGGTACGACGACATCTGCCACAGCTATCAGGTCGGCGTGAGCATTCTTGACAGCAGCACCGACCTCGGCTTTTTGGAGCATTTCGACGTCGTTTAGGTGATCTCCGATTGCTGCTACCATTTGGGGCCGAATGCCAAGCGATGCGGTCGCTCGAACTAGTCCAGTAGCTTTGGTGACCCCGTGCACCATGACCTCGACCCAGTCGATAGAACCAAAAGTTATCGAAAACCTTCCCGGGGAACTGTCAGCGATCAACCGAGCTAGCTCCATCTGTCCGATACCAATTGGTCGCATTAGGATCTTGGTCGCACCTTGCTCGAGCTGTTCTTCGTTGATTGTTTGAACAGCCTCATTTATGTTCAGGTACTCGCTACCATCTGGAAAGAATCCAGACTCGGGTGTGAAGGAGAGGCCGTATTCTCTGGCAAAACGTACCTTGGGGGCCATGATTCGAATCTGCTCGACGAGATTCAATGCATCGCCAGCGGGTATTAGGGAGTGCCAAATCTCCTCCTTGTTCTCGAGGTCCCAACCAATCGCCCCATTCGCACAGATTGCAATCGGTCCCAGCTGGGCTATTTCGGCGAGTTCGGAAGTTGAACGAGGCGACCTTGCGGTCGCTGGAATCGTGGCGATCCCGAACTCTTTTGCCTTGCGGATCGCCTCAACGTTCACTCGTGAGATCCGTGACTTGCTATTCAGTAGCGTGCCATCGAGATCCGTAGCCAGGAGTGCATTTATAGCCTCGTTCAAAGTCCTCGTCTCTCCTTTAGAATTTGAGCTAGCTAGGTTGGTGCTCGGGTTCTCGATTTGTCAGTAGCCAATTCCAGGGTCCGCATTTACTAGGAGAGCTGGAATTCTATCCCTGGATGTTTGAAGGCGGGACGTACTGGCTCTGGTCGTATGGTCCTGATGCGCACTGACTCTTGAGTGCAGGTATGAGTCTAGCCTCAGGTACTCGGGAACTCTCTGAGAGTGTTATCTGTAGCGCTTGATAGTTGCCGTCAGATCCCGCCGCAATAGCGGCATAAGGGAGCGCTTCACGGAGCTTCTCTAAAGCACTCGCCTGTAGCGGTTTAATAGGTCCTCCTCCATTGGAGACCGATGCTTCGTATTCTGCTATCGAAGCTTTAACGTAGCCGCAAGCAGTCTTAGCATTTTGGGTAGCCGATGGGGCACAAGCGGACAGCAGTGCCGCAGAGGCGGCCACTAGAACCAGCCTCGCTCCGGTCGTTTTCAGAAATGAGGCGGACGGAACTTTTAGCTTGCTCCTAGCCATTCTGTAGATTTTGATATCAAGAAGTTGGAAATTTCGGTGCACTTATCCAGTATAGGACAGAGATTCTCTTCACCCAAAAAGATCTTTCCTAAGGGGATCTTCAGCCTTGAGGTTACCCCAAGTCGTCTAGCTGGTACTTCGGCCACCGAGGGGTACGCATCAACTGCGGAAACTTCAATGGGCATTTCAGTTCCCGCAACCGCCGATAGGTCACCTATCGGCGGT
>JAKAPB010000131.1 GCA_021823045.1 Actinomycetes bacterium
CTCAAGTAGCTAAGTCTGTCTAACCTGACGAACCCCAAGGTCTCGAGGTGAGGGGTTGGCCACTGACCGTCGATCAGCTCGAAACCTAGCCCTTCCAGGATTAGAACTAGCCCTACGAATGCCACCTTTGAAGCGTTTGGGGCAATGTGGAACATCGACTCTCCCGAAAACAGTCCCCCAATTGCGACACCGAAAAGTCCTCCAACAAGTTCTCCACCGATATACGCCTCTACCGAATGTGCAATGCCCATATCAAACAGGTCCATATAGTGGCCGAAATAGGCTGGACTGATCCAGTTTCCTTGCTGACGCAGGGTCGCGCAGTAACCCACGACGCTGGAAAATGCGCAATCCACCCTTACCTCAAAGTTCACCAGCACCTTGCGAAGGGACCTGTGGAGCCTTAGCTCCGACCTCGGGAACTCCCCTATCTCCTTGAGCCGGAAAACGCCACGAACGGCGGGGGAGAACCATCCGAGGAGTTCCTTCCCCTCTAGGTCCAGTTCCATGGGAAATATCCCCGCCCGATATCCGTCCACAAGGTGCTTCGCACTCAGCTCCTGACCAACAAATAGCAGGTCATCAGCGTCCGGCTGCTCTCTTACTACTCGAATAACCGAAGATAGCTTCGGAACGGTCTCAGTCATTACGCGATGGAATTTGATCAATAGGAAGCTTTTGGTCCATTGGGTTGGTAACCTTTTGGGCTATGTCGGAACACCCGATGTCTGAAAGACTAGCTGAACTGAATAGACGCAGAAGCGAGGCCCTGAACGCAGGTTCACCCCACGCTATCGAGCGTCAACACCAAAAAGGGAAGATGACCGCCCGAGAGAGGGTCGAATACCTCCTCGACGAAGGATCTTTCCAAGAGCTCGACATGTTAGCCCGGCATAGGGCGCATGGAATGGGCCTTGACGATACTCGTCCATACACCGATGGCGTGATAACCGGTTTTGGGACGATCGACGGCAGGAGAGTTTGCATCTTCTCTCAAGACTTCACCGTATTTGGCGGTGCACTTGGAGAGGTATTCGCCGAGAAGATCCATAAAGTCATGGACCTTGCCAGTTCGGTCGGTGTGCCGATGATCGGTCTCAACGACGGCGCAGGAGCGAGGATACAAGAGGGAGTGGTATCACTCCACTCCTACGGAGGAATCTTTAGACGCAACGTCAAAAGTTCCGGGGTGATACCGCAGATAAGCGTCGTCCTGGGGCCATGTGCTGGTGGGGCAGTTTACTCCCCAGCAATGACCGACTTCATCTTCATGGTCAAAGAGACCTCACACATGTTCATCACCGGACCCGACGTCGTCAAGACGGTCACTGGTGAGGAGGTCACCCTCGAGGAGCTCGGCGGCGCGATGAGCCATGCTACAAAATCTGGCGTGGCAACTTTTGTCCTGGACGACGAGAAGTCCTGCCTCGACGAGGTGAAGTATCTGCTTGGCTTCCTACCCGCCAACAATATGGAGGAACCCCCCTACCAGCCTTCGGGCGACGACCCCGAGAGGTTGGTTCCCGAGCTCTCGACCATGATGCCAGCGAGTCCAAACCAACCTTACGACATGAAGAAGGTAATATCGCTGGTTCTCGACGACGGAGACTACCTAGAGTACTTCTCGCATTGGGCCCAAAACATCACCTGCGGTTTTGGTCGTATAGACGGCCACGTGGTAGGGATAGTCGGTAATCAACCCGCAGTCCTCGCCGGAGTATTGGACATAGACTCCTCCGAAAAGGCGGCTAGGTTCGTAAGGACCTGCGACTCGTTCAATATTCCGATTGTGACTTTCGTCGACGTTCCCGGCTTTATGCCCGGAGTAGACCAGGAGTACGGAGGGATCATTCGCCACGGGGCAAAGCTGCTCTATGCCTACTGCGAAGCTACGGTACCGCGAGTACAGATCATCACCAGAAAGGCCTACGGCGGGGCTTACGTGGTTATGAATTCAAAGAGCGTTGGGGCCGACCTAGCCTACGCCTGGCCCTCTGCGGAACTTGCAGTTATGGGCCCACAGGGGGCGGTTGAAGTCCTCCACCGAAGGGAAATAGCCGGCTCAGACGACCCGGTCTCACGTCGGCTTGAACTCGTCGAAGAGTACACCGAGCGTTATGCGAATCCCTATGTCGCCGCAGAAAGGGGATTCGTCGACGATGTCATCGATCCCCAGGAGACCCGTAAGGTCCTCGTCCAGGCGCTCAAGATACTCAGGACCAAGAGGGAAGATCTGCCGAGAAGAAAACACGGCAACGTCCCGCTGTAAGAGAGATCACCTGCCACAGACCCCAAAATGGAGGTTCAATGGAAACTGAGATTCCTACCGATCAAGAGGCCATCGCGGCGATCACCGCCGCTTATTCGATGATCGCTCTCTCCACCAACTCCACAGAGGTGACCGGCCCGAAAACTGACCCTACGACATGGAGATTTTCAGCTCGGTGGTGGGGTTTGCCCACCACATACGAGAGGCCGAGGCCCTCGCTAATTCGTTAAACGGTCACTCGCTAACCAGCAGGAGTTTATAAACCAGCACAAAGCCAAAAAGGGCCCATTGACGGCGGAAGCGACTTCGGATAAGCCATTTCGGATCAAGCTTCTCCTTCTCACTCATGAGAAAACCTAAGCTCACACCATTTGGTTTGCTGTCAGTTGTTGGGACCCTGGGGAGCGACTATTACCAGGCCGAGACCTGGAAGTGCCAAGTTGGTGACGGCCTTCTCCATAGCCTCGGTCGCCTTAGTTAGTATCGTTACCGGGTCCATGCCGTGAGTCGGGTAGCTTGCTACACCCGCCGAAACCTTGACGATTCTGTCGTCTCCATATTTGGACTGTGCTATTTGGATCCGCTCTGCGGTCCATGCGCCCCCGTCCTCGTCCGTATCGTCGAGTATCAGACCGAAAACAAAATTCGAGAGCCGACAAACAATGTCTGCTTCCCTGACCGTACGGCTCAATAGAACGGCAAACTTCACTATCAGCTGGTCATTGTCGTATTGGCTCTGGATCGAATTGTCGAAGTTGAGCCGAATTAGCACGACCGTGACCGGCCAGAGCCTCCGTCTTGCCGTAGCCACCTTAGGAATCAACACCGCATTGAAGAACTCGCCATTTTGCAGGCCCGTAACCGGATCCATTACCGCAGATTTCTCAGATTCTGACGCCAAAGATATAAGTTGTGAATCCTTTTCGGACTCATCGCCGCCCCTTCTCACCCGGAGATCTGACACCAATAATACAGACACAGCGGCTGCGGCACACAACCATGCCCCAATAAGTAACGAGGTCTGCCCGAGGGCGACACCAGAGATCACTACTGCACCACTGGCAACCAGTAGCCCTACTGAGGTGTATCGCCTTTTCACCATCACACTCTTATCGGCACCATTGGAAAAACATTGACACGACACTGGATATTCGGTTTATGTATTTGATGTCTGGGTTCGTTGTAAAACCGTCAGCTCAAGCAGGTCTTGCATTATCTGCGTAATCTCAAAATCTTTAGGGGTATAGATCCGGGCGACCCCCGCTTCGATGAGTAATTTTTGGTCAGCCTCGGGGATGATCCCACCGACGACGACCGACGCATCGGATCCTTCAGTAGCCAGTTCGGCGATGATCTGCGGTACGAGTTCCATATGCGAACCCGAAAGGATTGAGATCCCAACCAGATCCACGTCTTCATCACGGGCCGCTACCGCAATCTGGTGGGGCGTCAGGCGTATTCCTTGGTAGATCACCTCAAAGCCGGCGTCCCTCGCGGCAACGGCGATCTGTTCGGCCCCATTGGAATGGCCATCTAAGCCGGGCTTCGCTACGAGTAACCTGGGGGGACCGCCATCTAACGAACGAGCGGAGGCTGCAAGGTCTTTCAGTACGCTTTCCCGCTTGCCGTATCCGCCGACTACCCCAGTGGGTGCCCGATATTCACCAAAGACCTCTCTTAGCGCAGATGCCCATTCACCGGTAGTTCCTCCGGCCAAGGCTAGTTGTATGGTCGCCTCCATCAGGTTCTCATCTGACCTGGCCGCAGCCTTGAGGGCTTCTAACCTCTCTTTAACCTCACCGGAGTCTCGCTGTTGACGCCAAGCCTCCACCGAACAGATCATTTCCGCCTCGACCTTTGGGTCGATAACCAAGTGGGTGCCGAGTTTTGACTCGCTCAGAGGAGATGGCTCGCTATTGACGAATCGGTTGACGCCCACGACAGCGAGCTCGCCCTTCTCTATCTTCGAGGTCCTCTCGGACTGGCTGCTTACCAACCTCGCTTTGAGTTCGTCGATGAAGGAGAAGACCCCTCCCGCTTCCAGTATCTCGTCGAGTTCAACGGTCGCCCCTTCGACGATCTCCTTTACCAGGGAATCCATGACGACCGAACCTTCGAATATGTCTGGGTAGTCGAGGAGATCCGTTTCGAGGGCCAGGATCTGCTGTATTCTCAGCGACCACTGTTGATCCCAGGGTCTGGGGAGCCCGAGGGCTTCATTCCACGCGGGCAGCTGAAGTGCTCTAGCCCTGGCATCTCGTGACAGTAGTACGCCCAACGACTCAAGTACGATCCTCGGCACATTGTTCTCTGGTTGCTGCTCCGTTAGACCTAGCGAGTTGACCTGCACACCGTAACGGAAACGTCTCAGCTTCTCGTCGGCTACGTGGTAGCGTTCCTGACAGATCTTGTCCCACATCACCTTGAAGGCGCGCATCTTCGCATTCTCTTCGATAAATCGAATACCCGCATTTACAAAGAAGGAGATCCTCCCGACGACTAGCGGAAACTCAGCCTCGGGAATTCTCCCGGACTCTTTTACTGCGTCCAGGACCCCTACCGCAGTGGCTAGCGCGTAGGCTACCTCCTGCTTCGGGGTAGCCCCAGCCTCTTGGAGGTGGTAGGAGCAGATATTTATCGGATTCCACTTCGGAACCTTGCCAACTGTGTAGGTAATAGTGTCGACTATCAGCCTCTTGGAAGCTTCTGGAGGAAATATGAAGGTACCCCTGGAGAGGTATTCCTTGATGATGTCGTTCTGAGTAGTACCGGAGAGTACCCGCTCGTCGAGCCCCCTCTTCCTAGCCAGGGCGATATAGAGGCCGAGGAGCCACGCAGCGGTAGCATTAATCGTCATCGAGGTGTTCATCTTCTCGATCGGAATCCCCTCGAAGAGCTCCTCCATATTCCCTAGGTGCACAATCGGAACACCGACCTTGCCAACCTCACCTCGAGCTTGCACGTCATCGGGGTCGAAACCTATCTGGGTTGGCAGGTCGAAGGCGATCGATAGCCCCGTCTGACCCTTCTCTAGGTTGAGCCTATAGAGCTGATTCGAAGCCTTTGCGCTCGAATGTCCCGAATAAGTCCTCATTACCCACGGGGCATCGGGCTCGTTGAGCCTAGCACTTTTAACTTGGTCACCCAAAGCAGACACGGCCAAGACCATCCTTTAGCGATATCCGGTCGTCCGCCAAACGTTAACCGTTCGGCGATCGAAAGCCTTGACTAATGGTAGTCGTAGAAACCGCGTTTGGCCTTTTTCCCTAGCTGACCCGCCGCCAGCTTCCTTCTCAGCGTCGGTGCGGCCAGGTTCGCCGCATCCCCAAACTCCTTGTAAAGGGCGTCTAGGATCGCAACGGAGGTATCCAAACCGACCAGGTCCAACAGGGCGAGCGGTCCCATGGGGAAGCCACATCCCAACTTCATAGACTTATCGATCTCCTCGGCGGTGGCGACCCCCCGCTCGAGGAGCTTTACGGCACTATTGAGGTATGGGAAGAGGAGAGCATTGACCACAAATCCCGCTTCGTCTTTGACCAGTACCCCTTCCTTCGAACACTTCTTGACAAAGGCGGTCGCCGCATCGATAGTCTCATCCGAAGCCGTAATTGGTCGGACTATCTCCACCAGGCCCATTACAGTCGCCGGATTGAAAAAGTGGATTCCACAAACCAGGTCTGGTCGTCTGGTTGCCGCTGCGAGGTTAACTACCGGCAAGGTCGACGTGTTGGTGGCGAGGATAGCTCCGGGCTTCACGATCTTATCGAGGTGATCAAAAAGATGCCTCTTTACCTCCAGGTCTTCGACCACGGACTCAATCACCAAGTCGCAATCGACTAGCTCATCAATCTCGGTTGTAGCCAGCAGTCTCGAAAGGGCGTCCTGTGCGTCTTGCGCCTCAAGGCGGCCCTTTTCTACCCTTCGG
>JAKAPB010000132.1 GCA_021823045.1 Actinomycetes bacterium
CAGATGCCGCCAGAGTCGCAGGTACCGCGGTTGAAGCCGCCGAGGCCACTCGACAAACCATGGATAGGCTCGGAACTTCATCCCGCGAGATTTCGACGGTTATCAAGGTGATTACTTCGATTGCCCAGCAGACGAACCTTCTTGCATTAAACGCCACCATCGAAGCCGCTCGAGCCGGAGAGTCCGGTAAGGGATTTGCTGTCGTTGCTAATGAGGTAAAAGAACTGGCAAAGCAGACCGCACAAGCGACCGAAGACATCGGACGCAGGATAGAGACCACCCAGTCCGACACCGCCGAGGCTGTAAATGCAATTAATGAGATCGCTCATATTATCGATCAGATCAACGCTATTTCGGGAACGATCGCCGAGGCGGTCAAAGAGCAGCAGTCCACAACCGGGGCAATAGCTCAGAATATTTCTGAAGCGGCAGTTGGCTCGGGCGAAATAGCTCGCAATATTACCGGTGTGGCGCAAGCTGCCGAGAGTACTTCGAAGGCCGTGGCTAAGAACCAGGAGCACACCATGGGTCTAATCCAGGTTTCTTCGGAGCTTCGAGCGGTTGCGGAGAAGCTTAGGAGCGCTAGTTGAGCCGCTCAGTAGGGCATTTAACTCGCCCGAATGATTGGGTAGCCGTCCCTTCGGGTGATCTTAGCGGCGCTTTTTATGATCACAAGATGAACATGGGGTGCGAGCGATGACCCAAGATGACGACCTCGCCGAAGTAATAGGTGAGTTTCTTGTAGAGTCTGGTGAGGGGCTAGACGCCCTGGACCAGGCGTTTGTTGAGTTGGAACATGATCCGAAGGATGCAGGGAACCTAGCGTTTGTTTTCAGGACTATCCATAGCATCAAAGGGGCTAGCGGATTTTTGGGATTCCAGAATCTAGAGAAGGTTACCCATTCGGCGGAGAACCTTTTATCACAATTGCGGGATGCAACGCTGCTTCTCACTCCTGAGATTACGACGGTCTTGCTGTTGGCGGTCGATGCGGTTAGACAGATGCTGCTAAACATCGAGCAGAGTGGAGCTGACGGAGACGCCGACCATAGCGATTTGATATTTGCGATGGAAGCGCTTAGCCGTCGGCCCGAGGTGTCTACCGAATCCAAAGTCCTGAACAGCCAGGAGCCTTCGACCAGCCAAGTGGCGACCAGTGATCAAGATGGTTCTGACGATTCCGGCGAAACTGTGTATTTAGAAAATAATGAAGACAAAAGCGTCGGAGAGCTACTGATAGAGGCTGGGAAGGCACAACCAGAAGACGTGCAGGCCGCCTTGCAGGCGCAACTCGCTGGAGACCCTCGCCATGTCGGAGAGATCCTCGTTGAAAAGGGAGCGCTTGACTCCTCTGATGTCGTAGAAGCGCTCAACACTCAACGCAAAGAGTCCGGACCCGCGGTAAATAATTCGACTATTCGGATCGATGTAGCTCTAATTGATAGATTGATGAACCTGGTTGGTGAACTCGTGCTAGCCCGAAATCAGGTTCTGCAATTTACCGCTAATCAACCGGACAGTGCCTTGGTGGAGACGACCCAAAGACTCAACCTTATTACTACCGAGCTTCAGGCCGGGGTGATGAAGACTCGCATGCAGCCGATAGGAAATGTTTGGTCTAAATTCCCGAGGGTCGTGCGCGATTTGAGCCTGTCGGTTGGCAAGAAGGTCAAACTCTACATGGAGGGGGCAGAGACAGAACTCGACAAGACGATTATCGAAGCCGTCAAGGACCCCCTTACGCACCTGGTCCGAAACGCTATTGATCACGGCATCGAGGCGCCAGAGATGCGGGCGGCCGCTGGCAAACCGTCAGAAGGCACCCTAAGCCTCAGAGCTTTTCACGAAGGTGGGCACGTCAATATCGAGATAAGTGATGACGGCTCAGGAATCGATAGCGAGCGGATAAAGGCAAAGGCGGTCTCTTCCGGATTAATCTCCTCCGAGCAAGCTGCCAAGCTATCCGAAAGAGACGCGTCGGCACTTATCTTCCTGCCAGGACTTACAACGGCTAGCGCGGTTACCAACATCTCGGGCAGAGGTGTTGGAATGGACGTTGTCAAGACCAACATTGAGAAGATTGGTGGGGTCATGGATATCCACTCAGTCAGGGGTGTTGGCACGACCTTTAGGATCAAGATTCCCCTTACCCTTGCTATCATCCCGGCATTGATTGTCACAACAGCAGACAACCGCTATCTGATTCCGCAAGTGAATTTGGTAGAACTCGTCCGTCTTGAAGCTGATCAAGCATTGTCAAGCATCGAAAAGATCCATAATGCCCCGGTCGTTCGATTGAGGGATCGGCTTTTGCCGCTAGTGGACCTGGCAGACGTACTGAAGACCCCAAAAAAGAACCAGATTCCCCCGACTTCACTGGAAGGAGAAGGACAGGGAGAAGGAGTGCTCGATACTACCTTCAAGCCAATAAATATTGTCGTCTTGCAGGCTGATGACAACCAGTTTGGTTTGATAGTCGATGAAGTTTTGGACACCGAGGAGATAGTAGTCAAGCCTTTGGGGCGTCAAACCAAGAATATTCCAGCGTTTGCAGGGGCAACGATAATGGGTGATGGCCGGGTTGCATTGATCATAGACGTAATGGGTCTGGCTCAGGAGTCCGGCGTAATATCGCAGAGCAGAGACCGTTCTGCAGGTGAGGCGCACGCGGCTTCGGTCGTGGAGACGGTGGCTACGCAGCCGATGCTGGTTCTCGGAGTCGGCTCCGCCTCACGCGCCGCTATACCCCTTTCTGCGGTGGATCGCCTTGAGGAGTTTGCGAGGGATATCATTGAGACCACTGGCGGGAAAGACGTAGTTCAATACAGAGGAAGCATTCTCCCGCTCGCGTACGTATCTCAGATACTGGATCTTCCATCAACCAGCGATGACATTGACGTCTTGGAGGTGGTGGTACATACGAGCAACGGTTCAAGCGTGGGTATTGTCTGTGATTCGATAGTTGATATTATCGACGAGGCTATCAAACTACAAGCTACGAATTCTAGACCAGGTGTTACGGGAGTAGCAGTGATAGACGGAAGGGTGACTGACGTTTTGGATGTAGATTTTATAGCCGACTCGGTCAGGTTGAGCGGACCAGGCAGGTCCAAGTCGTATGCGGTGGTTGCATCATGAGTAGTTCTACGCAGAGCCAATACTGCACCTTCTACGTGGCCGATCATCTTTTCGGTGTAGGGGTTAGTGAGATACAAGAGGTGATTAGATATCAAGAAGTCACCCATGTACCACTCGCTGCGCATTCTGTTGAGGGATTGATAAATCTTCGCGGACAGATCGTAACGGCGATAGACCTAAGAAGGCAGCTAGCCCTTCCCGAGCGGTTAAACGACTCCCTGCCACTAAATGTTGTAGTGCGTACCGAAGATGGACCTGTTAGCCTACTGGTTGATGAAATTGGCGATGTAGTCGATATCGACGAATCGACTTGGGAGGCCACTCCACCTACGGTTGGGGGCCGGATCGGAGATCTAGTTCAGGGCGTGTATAAGCTGCAGAATGAACTTCTTTTGGTTTTGGCCACCGATCGCGCTGTTGATGTAGGTGCATCGACGGGTATTTGATCGTGACGATGGATCAGCGGGCGATTGTCGATGGTATCCAGGTCGGCCAAACGGAGGAGACCGACGAAAGGATAAAAGTTCTAGTTGTCGACGACACTGTAACCATAAGGCGTCTCGTGTCTAATGCACTCGACGCCGAGGATGACATAGTGGTGGTGGGCACGGCGTCCAATGGTCGCTCCGCACTGTCTAAGATTGAGCAACTTAAGCCCGATGTAGTCACCCTCGACGTCGAAATGCCAGATATGGATGGTTTACAGACTCTGGCTGCTTTGCGCGACGCGCGTAAGTCTGTTCCGGTAATTATGTTTTCAACCTTGACCGCACGCGGAGCAAGGGCGACCATTGAGGCGTTGGCGCTGGGAGCTGCGGATTACATAACCAAGCCGTCGAGTGGAAATATAACTGAATCGATGAATCTGATCCGTGAAGATCTGGTACCTAAGGTTCGTTCACTGGCCAAGCGCAAACCCGGGACTAAACCACCAAGTCGGTTGGTACCTTCTGCTCCAGCCGAGTACCAGGATAGGCCTGAAACCAAGCCACCCTCGATTTATGAACTCAAGAAACGCCCCATCCAACTCCGACGGGCCCCTATTGTCGCCAGACCCGTAGAAATAGTTGCAATCGGCGTCTCCACTGGCGGGCCAAATGCATTGTCTGTGATGTTGCCCTTGTTGCCAAAGAGTATCGAAGTACCGATAGTGATTGTCCAGCATATGCCGCCCATGTTCACGGCTCTACTGGCGGAACGCCTTTCGAATCATTGCCAAATTCCAGTTACCGAAGTGGACTCTCCGAGGCAACTGCACGGGGGAATGATGTACGTAGCTCCAGGGGGTCGGCACATGGTAGTTGAACGGAGGGGCCAGGATAGGTGGCTTACTCTTAACGATGACCCCCCGGAAAATTCATGCCGACCTGCGGTGGATGTACTGTTTCGTTCCGTGGCTCAGGAGTTCGGACCAGGCGTACTGGGGGTTATCCTGACTGGCATGGGTCATGACGGTCTCGTTGGCAGTGAATCGATCTGCCATGCTGGCGGGAGAGTGATCGTCCAGGACGAAGCTACATCTGTCGTTTGGGGAATGCCGGGATCAGTTGCAAGTGCTGGCTTTGCAGAAGCCATCTTGCCTATCGAAGTGATAGCGGACGAGATAATCAAGAGAAGCGCATATAGGTCACCCCATCGAGCTGCGCCAGTCAAAACCCAGACCAATAGCAGTCTTGTTGAGTAGGTTCAATCGATCGGCTAGCTCCCCGCTGTGGCCATCAGACATGGCTTCCGAGAGGGAGACTTTTTAACGGTTTTTCTCCAGACGCCGATGCAGGCTAGTTTTCGGCGAGAAGTGCGGGCTTTCGCTGATTTGGGGTGACACATAACCTTAACATTTGAAACCGGCTATGAGCAGCAGCTATTAACAGTGCCGTAATAAAATCGTATTTTTCACGAAACATCTCACCCGTAGGTTGAGCTATGCGTCAAGGTCACATTTGTCGCTTTTGTTAGCCGGAGGGAAATATGCACTATAGTGCGGGAGATACGGCCTGGGTACTGCTCAGCGCTGCGCTAGTGCTCTTTATGACTCCTGGACTGGCCTTCTTCTATGGCGGGATGGTCAGGTCCAAGAATGTCTTAGGGATGTTGATGCAGAACTTTGCCACCATGGCGGTGGTAAGCCTCGTCTGGGTATTTGTGTCCTATTCTCTTGCCTTCGGACCCGACCTGGGCGGGAAAGGCCTGCTTGGGAGTCTCCATTTTTTCGCGCTAGCTCATGCGACCCAACGGGTGCCGGGCTTCAGCGGACACCTAGCACAACACATACCACCGCTGGCATTTGTCATTTTCCAAATGATGTTCGCCATCATCACCGCGGCGCTGATTACCGGGTCCACGGCTGATCGGATGAAATTTGGCCCATTTATAGTCCTGATCATCCTCTGGTCCTTGTTCGTTTACGCACCCATTGCCCATTGGTCCTTCTCTCCCACGGGGTGGCTTTACAAGTTGGGTACGGAAGATTTCGCCGGTGGAACAGTCGTGGAGATAAATGCCGGTGCGGCGGGTCTCGCTGTGGCCATGGTCATCGGGAAGAGAAGAGGATGGCCCAAGTCTCAGATGCCGCCCCATAACGTTCCACTTACCCTGGTTGGAGCGGGAATATTGTGGTTTGGCTGGTATGGCTTCAACGCTGGCTCTGCGCTGGCGGCTAATACGCTTGCTGCTCATGCCTTTCTGAATACCAATACCGCCGGAGCCGCGGCACTTCTCGGATGGATCGTGGTTGAAAAGATTCGGGGAGGAAAATCGACCATACTGGGGGCCGCATCGGGAGCGGTCGCTGGGCTGGTTGCGATCACTCCATCGTGTGGCTTCGTGGATATTTATGGTGCGACCGTAATCGGATTGGCAGCTGGTGTGATCTGTGCCTTTGCGGTGTCACTGAAGTACAAATATCAGCTCGACGATTCGCTCGATGTTGGGGGTGTTCACCTCGTCGGTGGGATAGTAGGGACACTTTTGATCGGTCTGTTCGGTACTTCGGCTA
>JAKAPB010000133.1 GCA_021823045.1 Actinomycetes bacterium
CGTTTGAAGCAGATCCTCGGCTAGTCAGTCCCACATCAAAACAGGGTAGCCAAAACAAAGCGGCAACTGGGCTGCATCTACCGATTCGGCCTCATCGGTGGTCCAAAGAGCTCTTGCTTCTGGCCCGTCAATAGAACCGACGCCCCGAAACGATTTGAAGAATCGCCGAGCCGCTCGACATGTTTCCAATTTGAAGTTGACCAATTGGTCTTTGGCAGATCTAGCGAGGGCTGGTTAACTCCGAAGCCACAGCACACTTTAAATGGTCACTAGTCATTGGTTTGAAATATATCGTTTCGATATATTGTTTAGATAGATCGAGCGAAGCTGCTAGCATCGTGTTTGAAGAGATGGAAAGTCTGCCAAGGTGGGTAGGTATCCGATGGCCAATAGATCCGACTACGTGACGCAACCGCTAGACCTAGTGATACTAGGGATGCTGTCGCGCGAGAAGATGCACGGTTACGAATTACATAAGCGGATCGTAGAAGGTTTTGGCAGCTTGCTAAGACCTTCATGGGGATCGTTGTATCCAGCGCTTCAACGCTTAGAAAAGCGGGGAGACCTCGACACGACAGACGGGAGTAGAATTGCCCCGCTAATACCAGTTGGAGGATCTCTCGGCGCCGAACTTGCGCTTTACCATCAGAGCAGAGTGGACGGGCCAAAGGGTCGGGACAAAAAGGTCTATTGGGTCACAGATTCCGGACGGCAGAGGTTGTCTGAATCTCTTGAGCAGGTAGACGTAGAAGACGACAAGATATTTTGGGTGACTTTATACCTTGCGACACTCATTCGAAAGACCAAGAGGACCGCACTTTTTACTAAGCGGCTCTATCTATTGGAGGATCGTCTCACAGAGATCCGGAAGACCAAAAAAACAACCAGCGAGGAATTCGAGAATCTAGCGTTAGAGGGGATGGAGCATCGGCTCCAAAGCGAGCTGCTCTGGCTTAGCGATCTCGCTACTCGAGAGGATTCTGGGGAACTCGTAGCGAGCACCAACCTAGCAAATAGCCCTTTCAACAAGGGTTTAATCAGCGGAGGATAAGCCCAACTAGCGGAGCGTATCCAGGGAAAGATCTGACTAGCGCATGCGAATTAAAACGTGCAATTTAGTGGAATAAGGAGATAAATAGATGTCAAAGGTAAAGGTGGCAATCGCAGGAGTCGGTAACTGCTCGAGCTCCTTGGTGCAAGGTGTCGAATATTACAGAAATGCCGATCCATCGGAATCTGTCCCTGGATTAATGCATGTCGTCCTTGGTGACTATCACGTCGGTGACATCGATTTTGTCTGCGCATTTGATGTGGACGCGGCCAAGGTCGGACAGGACCTAGGCAAGGCAATCTATCTTTCAAAGAATAATACGATCAAGTTCCAGGAAGTGGGAGACCTAGGGGTAGAGGTGCTGCGCGGACCGACTCTTGATGGGCTCGGAAAATACTATCGAGAAGTCGTAGATGAGTCTCCAGCTGAACCGGTTGATGTCGTCAAAGCGTTGAAGGAGTCTGGCGCCGAGGTTTTAGTCTCCTATTTGCCGGTCGGGTCGGAGCAGGCGCAAAAGTTTTACGCCCAGGCTGCTATTGACGCCAATGTGGCATTCGTCAATGCGATCCCGGTGTTCATAGCATCTGACCCGGTTTGGGCGAAGAAATTTGCCGATGCAAACGTGCCAATCGTCGGGGATGATATCAAGAGCCAAGTCGGTGCTACGATAGTTCACCGAATGCTAGCTAGGTTGTTTGAGGATAGGGGTTTGGTACTC
The DNA here is from genome assembly GCA_021823045.1 of Actinomycetes bacterium. Next base: position 1,770 of record JAKAPB010000133.1, read on the forward strand.
GATCGTACCTATCAGCTAAACGTCGGCGGAAATATGGACTTCAAGAACATGCTCGAGCGCGAGCGTTTGGAGTCCAAAAAGATTTCAAAGACTCAGTCCGTCACCTCGCAGATTGACCACCACATCGAAGAGTCCAACGTGCACATCGGCCCCTCGGATCACGTTCCATGGTTGGAAGATCGCAAGTGGGCCTACATTCGACTAGAAGGTCGCAACTTCGGCGACGTACCGCTCAACGTGGAACTCAAGCTCGAAGTCTGGGACTCACCGAATTCGGCTGGTGTAATAATAGATGCCCTCCGATGCGCCAAGATTGCGCTGGACCGCGGGGTCGGCGGACCGCTAGAGGGGCCATCGGCCTACTTCATGAAGTCTCCTGCGATCCAGCATCGTGACAACGAAGCAAGAAGGCTCGTTGAGGAGTTCGCCGGTATAGTTTCAACCGAAGAGCAATAAAGGCGCGGCCTCGAAGATAGACAGATCCGATCGTTCTTTTTGGTAACGGGATGAACGATCTGGATTAGGTAGGCTCTCATTTGGGTCATAAATCCTACATAACCCCAGCGCTCGCCAGTGGCTTGTGCTGGGGTTATGTTTCTTTTTCCAAAACACAACCGACAACTGCTGGACAGATGTCCTCTACGGGTCGACTCGAATTCAGGCTAGATAACTTCTTCTTTGAGGAGAGAACCAAACGGACCCAAGTTCCCGTAGGCGGCTTCGCGCATTTCGAGGAGCTTTGGCATGATGGAGGACTCAATGCTCCTTGCGTCGGTAAGCATCCAACCATGGGCGCCTTGAACCACCTCGGAATCGCACCCCAAAATTTCGACCGTCTTTTTGTAAGATCTAAACCTGATTACCCGATCGTTGTCCGAATGGATCACGTATGAAGGAATCTTGGCATCCCTAACTTCTCTTAGTGCCGAGGTGATATCCGCCCTCTGTGCGGCGTTTGCCAGCGACATTAGCTGTTGAGAATCGCTCCCTAGCGCACGAAAAACGTCTCCAGTTACCGACGAGACCGTGCCCAGGATATCTCGCGTCATCATCAAATCCGATGGGAAAGATAACGCCCAATCGAGGGTTGTTCGGGCTCTCTCAGCATCATCTGAAGGGCCGATGGAATTGATCAGGATCATTCCGTAGAAGCGCTCTGGGCAGATTGCCGCCGTCTCAGCAGCTATTCCTCCCCCCATCGAATGACCGATGCTGAACAGGGGTTCCTCAATATCGACGGCGTCGACAAATCTCGCAGCAATAACACCGATCGTCTTGAGGGTGACCTCGAGTTCCGCCTTGCTAACCACTTTCGCCAGATCGGGGATATGTGGAGAAACCACTCGAAAACCCGCCCGCCTAAATCTACTGATCAGCTTTGGATAGGCCCGATACGTTAGTCCTATTCCACATAGAAGTAGTACCGTTCCACTTCCTTGAGGGGAATCGCCAAAGTGAACATCTAATCCGCCAATCCTGACCGATCGCGGGTCTAGCTCTCCTGCCGCTCTAGTCACTTTATAGCTTCAATTCCTGTCTGAACTTTCTTCATCTCTACCCCGCTACGCTAACTCAGAGGCTTCGAACCTCTTTTGTGAACCTTAAGTTACACTCAGTAAAACAACGTCTATGTCGATCCAGCACCCTGTGCCATTAAGATGTTCCGCTAATAGGCATTAACCACAAGTTGTGCAAAACTTTTACATAGACACAGCATCGACTCAGATTGCCCAGATGTTAATGGTCTAAGTAAGATTTTTTCAAATAGCGCATAAATCTAGGAAGGTTGGGTAACTTGAGTTCGACGCAGGCCAAGTCCTCTCAAAGGCGCCCATCGGGGGCCAACCGGAAGTCGCCCACAAAAGGGTCACGGTCAAACGGCGCAATGATAGTTGCCGGGGTGGTCGTAGTTTTAGTAGTAATCGTCGGGGCCTTTCTGCTTCTGGGAAGGAGTTCTGGTAGCTCTTCTACTTCGACAAATTCTTCATCACAGTCCACTCCCGCTCCAGCAAGTCTAGTTCAAGCTGTAGCCAACGTTCCTCAAGCGGTGATAAATCAGATCGGATACAACTCTAAGATCATAAAACCGGCCACTGCGGTTCACGGGGTATCTCCCTTAGTTTCTAACGGGAAGCCAGAGTTACTATACATAGGGGCTGAATACTGTCCTTACTGTGCCGCAATGCGATGGCCGCTCGTAGAGGCGCTTTCGAGGTTTGGAACCTTCACCCACCTGAACCTTACCCACTCATCCAGCTCTGACGTCTATCCAAACACCAACACCTTCTCGTTCTACGGGGCAAAATACCAGAGCAAGTACATCGACTTTCAGTCGGTTGAAACCACAACAAATCAGTTGGTAAATGGCAACTATCCGACACTTCAGACTCCAGACAAGTCTCAACAGGCAGCCTTGAACGCCCTGTCCTCGGCGACTGGAGGGTCAAGCGCTCAGAGCATTCCATTTATCGACTTTGGAAACAAATACTGGATCGCCGGTGCATCCTACTCTCCGCAGGTACTTAGCGGATTGACTTGGGATTCTATCGCTGGTTCTTTGTCGAATCCCAACACGCTGCCAGCCTTAGGAATTGATCAGACCGCATCTATGATCACCGCGACCATCTGTAAAATGACCAACAACCAACCAACCAACGTCTGCACAACGCCACTAATAGCAAAAATCGAAGCCACCTTGGGAAGCTGACTTGTCGACTGATAGTACTATCGAGTTGAATAGGCCAGTTTGGCTCAGGGCGGCGAGCCTCGTTCTGTCCATTTTCGGGCTCGGGGTCTCGGCTTACCTTACGGTTGCTCACTATACGGCGAGCGTGGTTCTGGCCTGCCCAGAAAATGCCACAATCAATTGTCAAAAGGTGACCACCTCGGCCGAATCGCAGCTACTTGGAGTTCCAGTTGCTCTCTTGGGGCTCATTTTTTACGTTGCTATGGTGTCGCTATGCCTTCCGCAAGCCTGGAAGGTCGCGAAACTAGAGCCAATCCGTTTGGCGTTGAGCGGGATTGGAGTTCTATTCGTCCTCTGGCTCGTCTATTCAGAATTGGTACTGATTAAAGCGATCTGCCTATGGTGCACCTCGGTACACATAGTCACAATTGGAATCTTCTTGTGCCTGCTCTACGGGTTTATGACCTACCCCCGCAAAAGCGAATAACGCCCAGCAGTTCTAATTGACGACCGAACTCTCCTCGAGTCCAAAGTTAGAGTTCGTCCCATCTAAGGATAGATCGCGCCTCTCGACCTCGTTGAGTCCCCCCCAAATCCCGGTAGCTTCGTTAGACGCCAAGGCTTCGCTAAGACAATCGGCCTTTACCTGACATCTTCCGCAGAACCACTTAGCCCGCTCCTCGCGGGACTTTCGGTCGGAGCGCTTTTCGCCCTTCTGTGGAGGATAAAACAGGGACCCAAATGATCCCCTACAGGCTGCGTTCTCGCGCCACACCCCCGCCCCGATCCTCTGACCCATTCGCCCTCCCCAGATCAAATGCGCAACAAAAATGCCGGAAGGGACAACCCCCGACCCTAGCTCGCAATAATACGACCTTGGCTCTAGGATAATCAAGACGTAGCGTCACTTCGCCGGAAATCAAACAGTGCCGTGCTTGTTGGAGGGTTTGCCGCTTGTCCAATTAGGAATAGATAGGCTTCGAATACTAGCCATCTTGATCTCCATGTTTTAGTGTTTATCGCAAACGCTATGCTTGAACCTCCGATCAACTCGAAATAGCCAAGGACCTCAACAGGCTGTGCATCCAGGTAAGGTCCGACACGGTCTTGCTCCACAACCTCCACACATTTCGGCTCCCCTAAATGCTCCACTACGTCCTTACCACCCATCCTGGTAATTCGTTAGCGCATACCCCATTTTCTCGCTACCAGCCAGCAGGGCCAGCGGTGGGTGGGTGACAGACTTGCTCTGACGACCAGATCCTTTGAGTGTGCGAACGAAAAGTCGGTATATGGTTCCAGCCAACACACCTCGGTTGGCAGCCTGCACACCGAATCCGGAGGGACAATGTGATGGGTTTGTACCTCCCGCTACCCCATATGAACCTGCCATCCATCTGGCAAAGTCCGGCGATTTGCTGGTAGAGAAGTAATTCACCTGTATGAAGATGCTAAGAAAAGAGTCCACGATTGAAACCTCCCCACGGATAAATCCGGGTGATTCCTGGCTCAGGCAGCCTGAGTGCCAAGCGGACACCCAGGTCTTATGCCATCAACACCAGCCGGGTTGAAACCAGCCCGGACGACCATCACGGCCGCAGAATTGTTGTCCCTTGAACTTACTAACCCGCAGACGTCGCAGAAATAGGTCCGTTGGGA
>JAKAPB010000134.1 GCA_021823045.1 Actinomycetes bacterium
GATTTAGGCAAAATTGCCGCTGGGCGTACCCAATACACTCATCTTCTCGATGAACAGGACGCTTCTATAATCGATGATCTTATAGTTTGGTGGATTGATGAGGAGAGGTTTCACGTTCTGCCGAATGCCGCCAACACCGACGTTGTACAGGATATTTTGGGCGGAAAGAACTCAACCCAAGATCGGGCTTTGATCGCTGTACAAGGCCCAATGGCTAGAGAACTGGCATCGACATTTGTACCTGATGCTGCGGGCGTTGGGAAGTTTCGAGTCGTTGAGTTTAGCTATAGAGGCAAGACTTGCTTTGCTGCGGGAACCGGGTACACCGGAGAAGACGGGTTCGAGTGCTATATACCGGCTGAACTTGCCTCTTCGTTTTTCAAAGATCTGCTGCAGGCGGGTGTCGTTCCTGCCGGACTTGGAGCTAGGGATACCTTGAGATTGGAAGCGGGACTTCCTCTCCATGGTCACGAGCTCAAAAAGGGCGTTTCACCCCCCGAGGCTAACCTCGACTGGGTAGTTGGGTATTCAAAGCCTGATTTCAGGGGAAAGACAGCCGTCGAGTCTAGGAAGGAGCGTGGCCTCCGCTATCGGCTTTTCGGAATACGCTCAGCTGGTCGCCAGCCATTGCGTGAAGGTGCATCGGTGTATCTGCAAGGACGAGCAATTGGGCAACTGACAAGCGGTAACTTTTCCCCCTTGCTCAAGTGCGGTATAGGTTTTGCTTTGCTAGAGCCAGCGATGGCCTTGGATGTCGAGGTTGAAGTGGACATGCGAGGACGACGAGTTCCAGCCGTTACCACGACTTATCCTTTTTACAAATCTACAAAGTAGTAATTTTCTTCTTGTCGAAGGGGGCTCTTAGTGGGAAGTTTTGTTCCGCATACCGATGCTGAGATAGCAGAAATGCTGTCGACATTGGGTTTGCAGGAGATCGACGACCTTTACGATCACCTACCTGACGGTGCTAGGTTTAATGGCGACCTATCTATCCCCGTCGGCGTTTCAGAGGCCGACGTTCTGGATTTGATGGATTCCCTTGCCAGAAAGAACCGCCCGACAGGTAGGGATCTGATCTGTTTTGCCGGTGCAGGGGCATATGATCACGATGCCTCGGCGGCTGCGATGGCGATGGCCAGCCAGTCGGCCTTTGTAACCTCTTACACTCCTTACCAACCAGAAGTTGCCCAAGGTGTACTCCAGGCACTTTTTGAGTATCAAAGCCTCATTTCCAGACTGAGCGGACTTGATGTGACCAATGCATCACTCTATGACGGAGGAACTGCGCTGGTCGAGGCTGTAAATTTGGCCTGTGCCCATACTCGAAGGTCTCGAGTACTGGTTTCACGAGGAATACACCCCAATTATCGGCAAATGATCAAGACATACTCTCGGGGAAGCGGCCACGAAGTAGTCGAGGTAGGTCTAAGTGGGTGTTCGACCGACCTCAGCGCTATGAACCTCGATGGTGCAGCTGCACTGTGCATTGGGTACCCAAACTACTTGGGGGAGATCGAAGATTTGCAGGAGGCTAAGCGGCTTTGCGAGGCTTCTGGGACGCTTCTGGTGGTGGTTTATGACCCAGTGTCTGTTGCATCCTTGGCGTCTCCAGGCGCTTTGGGAGCTGACGTGGCCGTAGCTGAAGGCCAGTCGCTCGGCGTTCCGCTCTCCTTCGGCGGCCCCTATTTGGGTCTTTTTTCGGCTAAGAGCGAGCTCGTAAGGTCGGTACCTGGGCGGCTTGTTGGCGAGACCGTCGACATTGAAGGGCGAAAGTCCTATGTGACGACCTTGCGAACGAGGGAGCAGGATATACGTAGGGAAAAAGCATCGTCTAATGTCTGCACAAATCAGACCCTGATAGCGATTCAGGCGGCAATCTATCTATCATGGCTCGGAAAATCGGGGTACCTCGAACTTTCCAGGCGCTGCTTTTCAGCAACCAGGTACCTGGCGGACGGAGTCTCTTTGATACCAGGCGTAAAGGTGCTGAATCGGAACTTTTTTAGGGAGTTTGCGGTGGAGCTGCCGGTTGATGCTGTTCTGACGGTTGAACAGATGGCCGAGCGTGGTTTTTTAGCTGGGGTAGCTATCAAGGCAGGGTATGAGCAATCGCCGTTGGAAGGAGCACTTCTAATTACTGCTACGGAGAAACGTACCAGGTCTGAAATTGATAACTATTTGCAAGCCTTGAGGGAGGTTGTGGCAAAGTGACAGGACATTTTGATCTACCCGGAGGAGGCGTAGCCTCGTCGTCGCCGTTGGTTGGCTCAGATACTGAACCAACGATATTCGAACTTTCAGTTCCGGGCCGCAAGTCATCGTCATTTAGAAATTCGGGGATTGACCTCCTAGACCCTGCATCGATCCTTGAGTCAAAGTTTTTGCGTTCAACAGACGTTGAACTTCCCGAGGTTTCGGAACGAGACTTAGTTGGTCACTTCACTAGGCTCGCATCGAGGCAATATAGCGTCGACATGGGGGCCTATCCTCTGGGTTCGTGCACAATGAAGTACAATCCAAAGTTTGCAGACAATGTGGCCGGCATGCCGGGTCTAAGTGCTGTTCATCCTGCTTCACCAACAGGCCTCATTCAGGGATGGTTGGAGCTCCTTGTGATGGCGGAAGAGTACCTTTGCGAGATTACTGGTATGAAGGCGGCGACATTTCAGCCAGCCGCAGGGGCGGCCGGTGAATTGACTGGGCTGTTGTTAATCAGAGCCTTTCTCGAGCACGCAGGTTCAAAAGCCAACAAGATAATCATTCCTGACTCCTCTCATGGAACCAACCCGGCGTCTGTGACCCTTAGCGGTTTTGAAGTCGTTACCGTACCGAGTGACGAGAATGGGTTGGTCGATACTGAAGCACTAGCCAAGATCCTCGATGACAGTGTCGCCGGAATGATGATGACTAATCCGAACACATTGGGGCTCTTTGAGGTAAAGATCACCGAAATTGCGAGGATGGTTCACGAGGTTGGTGGCCTCATGTATTACGACGGCGCTAATCTCAACGCTATTCTTGGCATTTCGCGCCCTGGAGATATGGGCTTTGACGTAGTTCATTCAAACCTCCATAAGACATTTGCAACACCTCACGGTGGCGGAGGTCCGGGTTCGGGTCCGGTGGCTGTGTCTAGCGCCCTAGCCGACTTTCTGCCCGGGCCCAAAGCGTGTAGGTTGAAGGATGACGAGGGTAAGTTTGGATGGGAAGTACCAAGTCGGTCCATAGGTAGGGTACATTCCCACTTCGGAAATGCCCTGGTGGTAGCGAGAGCCCTCGCCTACATGGTTTATAACGGTTCCGATGGGCTTAAGATGGCGAGTGATTTGGCGGTCCTTAATGCCAATTGGCTAAAGGCTTCGATTGACGACTACTACGAAATCCCCTTTAATGGCGTGTGTATGCATGAATTTGTTGCATCAGCCCGCCAGATCAAAAAGGATACAGGGATAAGGGGCCTGGATATTGCGAAGTCACTTTTCGAAAGAGGTTTTCACGCTCCAACGGTCTACTTCCCCTTAATAGTTGAAGAGGCGCTCATGATCGAGCCTACCGAGACGGAGTCACCTCAGACGGTTAGAGCGTTGGCTGATGCTTTGATCGACATCGCCAAGTTAGCTCGAGATCCAGAATCGAAAGAGGCCTTGCACGATGCGCCTACGACGACCCCGGTGCGAAGGCTGGACGAGGCAAGGGCCGCCCGAAGCCCGAAACTTGTGTTTTGATCGCCGTCGATTCATGCAAGTGGAGGGAACTCAAGCAGTTATAGCCCCAGCAATTTTGCAATTTTATATTTAGTGTCTTATGACGATGTCCTTATGGGATCCGTTTTTAGAGCCTTAACCTGGCGCTTGGGCGCATTATGGAGCTTTCTAGTACCCCTTATTTAGCTAAATAGCAATATATTTGCCTGTAGTTTGTTTGTAATAGCGTCGTTCAAGCCCAACTGGAGGCTCATTTATGGATAGAGGTAGCAGCGAAGACGAAAGAGGTGGCGCTCCGGCGGTGACCTTTGATCTCATTTCAAAGAGTTACAGGGACATGACCCGGGCGGCGCTGGGATTCGCGGAAAATGCCTTGACCGAATATGTGGATTTCACTAAGAAGCTTGGTTCGGCCAAAAGGCCGGATGAAAAGGATGAAAAGTCGAAGATCTTCAAAGATCCAGCGTGGGATAATAATCCCGCCTTTTCAGCTACTAAGGACTCTTACCTACAGCTGCGCAAAGCGGCTGAGAAGGCCGTCGAGGAGGCAGATCTTGACCCGGCTGCCAGGAGAAAGGCTGAACTATCGGTAAAGCTCTACTTCGATGCACTGGCCCCAACCAATTTCTTCTTTACTAACCCAGCAGCTATTCGAAAGGCCTTTGAGACCGGTGGTTTGAGCGTGGTAGCGGGGGTGCGCAATTTCATTGATGATGTGCTTAATAACAAAGGTATGCCTAGGCAGGTAGACGCCAGCCCATTTGAAGTCGGCGTAAATCTGGCATGCACGCCTTCAAAGGTGATATTTCGAAACGAACTCATCGAGTTGATTCAGTACCTCCCACAGACCGAGACGGTTCATTCAAACCCACTGCTTACTAGCCCACCATGGATAAACAAGTACTACATCATGGATCTCGCTCCTGAGAGGAGTTTTATCGAGTGGGCGGTGAAAAACGGGCATAGTACCTTTGCAATTAGCTACCGTAACCCCACGAAGGAGATGGCCGACTTCGCCATGACCGATTACCTCGAGAGGGGCTTTTTAGCAGCTCTGGACGTAGTCTCCGAGGTCACTGGGTCGGAAGTTGTCGACGTTGCCTCGCTATGTCTCGGTGGCACCCTGACAATGGCCGCTGCCGCTTATCTCAGCTCCAAGGGACAGGGAAGCCGGATCGGTAACATAACGCTGCTAAATACCATGGTAGATTTCTCGGATCCAGGCTCGCTGGGCGCTTTTACGGACGAGGAGTCCGTCGAAGACCTAGAGAAATCAATGCTAGACAAGGGCTATTTGGATAAAGACTCGATGGCTAGGACCTTCGACTTTCTTCGTCCCGCAGACATGATTTTCAACTATGTCGGGCCGAACTGGTTGATGGGGGAGAAGCCGCCAGCATTTGATGTTCTAGTTTGGAATTCGGACTCTACGAGAATGCCGGCGAAGATGCACAGTGAGTATTTGCGCTCCTGCTATATCGAAAATCGTCTGGCTAAAGGGAAGATGAAACTTGCCAACACGGTGTTAAAAGTAAAGGACGTTACTAGCCCGTGCTATATCCTTTCGGCTCAGAATGATCATATTGTGCCTTGGAAGTCTGCATATAAAACCAACCACCTGACTTCAGGTGAGACCCGCTACGTACTGAGTAACGGCGGCCATATTGCCGGGGTTGTCAATCCACCGAGCGCAAAGGCGTGGTACCTCGTAGGAGACGAGTCGGTCAATGACCCAGCTAAGTGGATGGAGGGCGCTCAGAAGGTAAATGGATCTTGGTGGCAAGACTGGGCCGAGTGGAGCAGTACTAGATCGGGAAGCCAGGTAACACCACCACCCGTTGGCTCCAAAAAACACCCCGCCCTTTGCGATGGACCGGGCGAATACGTCAAAGAGGCCTAGTATTGATCAGCCCGATTGAGGAGAATTTCAAATCCCCTCAATCGGGCTGTCTTTGGCGGTTTCAAGTTCTTGGCGATGGCGCAATAAGCGCACTTAGGCAAGGACTATTTTCGCCGTGAAATGCCAAGGTATGAGCTGATTTGTTCGGCCAAATTTGGCTTTTAGTAGATCTCTAGCGGGTCGTGACTCGTCTCGACGCTCTTTTTTGGAGAATCCATTCTTCTGGAAAGAACCAATGCTACGGTCAAAATTATCACTACTGCGGCGTCGACTCCAAGCTCGATTATTCCCCGATTGAAGAGAGAACTTGGTTCGTTCTGAGACGCCGATAGTTGTGCCCCGATAACTAATATCCGTCGCACTGAAGAAATTACGCCAATGATAAGGAAGCTTTTTAACTGAAACCCGCCCTTGGATAGGTGGGTAGCTACCGTACCGAGTAGTTCCATCAGGATGATTACGAACAGGGCGTCATTAAGTATGGTGGTGAGCTGAAAAGTGACTTCG
>JAKAPB010000135.1 GCA_021823045.1 Actinomycetes bacterium
GAGATCTGGTGAGGTCGGTCAATCGTGACATTTCGCTCCTTCGTGTGCCTGTACTTCGCTGGCCTGCTGAGTTAGATCAAGTGATAGCGAAGATACTCCTTCTCGCCGCTCTCCGATTTGAGGGGGCGTCCGTGGCGATTGGGACAGTTTTTGCTCGGTAGCTACGTGGCTTTCATCTGAAACAGCTGGCGGTTCCGCAAGAGCGTCTGCGAGTTTTGTTCGGGCCGCGCCTAATGTCCGGGAAACTGTGCCGCGTGCAACGCCTAGCGCTGCGGCGATCTCGCTTTCGGTGAGATCCGCAACGTAGCGGAGCATTACTACCTCTCGCTGGCGTCGCGGAAGTTCGTTGACCAGCAGCCAAAGCTCTCCGGCCGGAGCTGGGACGTTGGGACGTTGGGGTTGGCGGCTCCAGAGGCGTCTTTCGAGGGCTCGCCGCCTCGCTCGGCGTCGAAAAACGTTGTACGCGACCCGATAAGTCCATCCTTCGGGTCGTTCTGTCGCACCAATTCGGGGCCAGTGCAAAAGGGCGCGAGAGCAGGCTTCATCGGCAACCTCCTTAGCTTCATCGAGGTCACCAATCACGAGAAGCATGGTGGCAAGGAGTTTTGGGTAAACCTTCTCATACCATCGGGCGAAGTCGATATCCTCGTCGACTCCCAGCTCATCTTCCTGGCCGGATAGCTTAGGTTGCTTTTGGCGCACGGGCCCCCGTTCGTGGCATTGATCTAGCTTGTTCGGACTCACTACATAGTTAATAAGTCACGATCACGGCCTTTTGCTGAGACACTTGGTCCTTTTTATCAGAATCCTCTAAAGCGAGGGAAAGTCGGTCGGCCATAATTTATCAACCGCAAGAGGTGACTTCGCACACCGGCGAACGTCGGGCCAAACATGGAATTCGTTAAAAGAACCATCTGAGCAGGATGGGCATCAAGTCACGCTCGTTTTGCTTCTGTTGCAGGGTTCCATGGCATTCATCGCCAGACCAAGAAATATCGGGTGCTCCGGTGAATACAGCAGAAGCAGACGACGAGCAGGAAAGTTCAAGCCCTTTACCTCCGAGGAGAATGTGAATCCAAAAACACCCCACCGACGGAACCGATGCCCAATTCATTACCGAAACCTAAATCTTGCAATTATTAAAGCTGGGCATGGAAATCAAAGAGTAGAGCTAGTCTATCATTCAATTGATTACTTGAATTAAGGTGGGAATGAAGGGTCGCGAGTTCAAAGATGCAATTTTCGAGCAGTTCGCTCGTGTGGCTTCCGCCCTAGCGAGCTCGAAGCGCGTGGAGATAATCGATCTACTCTCCCAGGGAGAACGCAGGGTCGATTCGATCGCCGAAGTGACGGGGATGTCGGTGGCAAATACATCACGCCATCTCCACATACTTCGAGATGCCGGGATGTTGACCTCTACTCGAAAGGGTCTGCAAATCACCTATCGAGTAGTCGACGAATCGGTTGTCACTGGCTATGTGGCATTACGAACACTTGCAGAGTCTCGAATAGCGGAGGTAAATCGACTGGCAGAAGCCTTCTTCTCCGAGATAGACGGGGCTGATCCGGTCGGATTGGACGAGTTACTAGATCGCTACGAGGCTGGAGTGATGGTAGTAGATGTCCGTCCAAGGCTGGAATACGAGGCAGGCCACCTACCCGGTGCCATATCAATCCCCCTCGAGGAACTCTCCGAACGCTTCTCCGAGATGAATCCAGCTAACTCAGTCGTCGCATACTGCCGGGGGCCTTACTGCGTTTTAGCTGCCCAAGCCGTCGCAAAGTTTCGTTCTGCAGGCTTTCACGCAGAGCGATTGGCCGGGGGCCCAACAGATTGGCGGGCCGCCGGGCTAAGTCTAGTGATCGGCGACGAGGCGTAACGGCAATATAAGCACCAGATTGAAGCTGCAAATGGGAGAGGAGGAGGCGCTTTGTCAGGCTGACCAAGCAATTTAATGTTAGAAGTCCGACATTTCGTCGCACTGGTTAGCACGAGCGATGACCAGCATCCACATCGATTGCCAAACGCTTCTATCAGCGGAGTAACGATAGAAGAATCAAACCGGCGATTGAAATCCCGTACTCGTTTCTTGGTTTTTTACTACTAGATACGGGTATGGCACAAGGTTCCAGCCAGCTCCACCGGCTTTTAAATAGACAGCGCCTTTGGAGCATGAGTAAGCACTGCTAAAGAAACTGTCGGCGTGCGAGGCTCAAAATCTAATGACAGGTCAAAAATATTGAGAACGAAGAAGGGTCGAAATGAAGGTTCTGATGATACTAAATGATCCCCCTTATGGAACGGAAAGGGTCTACAACGGACTCCGCCTGGCGACAAATCTGCTCTCTAAGCATGAGCAAGTTGAACTTCAGATCTTCCTTATGGGAGACGCAGCTAGTGCAGCGAAGTCCGGACAGATTACGCCGAATGGATATTACAACGTAGAACGAATGCTCTCGAGCACTCTTCGCAAAGGAGGAGAGGTAAGTGTCTGCGGTACGTGTATGGATGCTAGAGGCCTTACTGAAGCCGACCTTTTGGACGGAGCCAAGCGATCCACAATGGACATCTTGGGTGAAATGACCGTAAACGCCGATAAAGTCCTGGTCTTTTAGTGGCGACGCCGAAGGGGTCAGCGGCGGAGAGTGTCGTCATCCTCGGGGGAGGCATAGGCGGTATCGCCGCTGCCAATCGCCTACGGCGTCGGCTCGGCGGAGAGTGTCGGATCACCCTTATAAACAGAGACCCCGAATTCTCATTTGCTGCTTCCTACCTGTGGGTTATGTCAGGTCAGCGCAAAGCGAGCCAGATAGCGAGACCGCTCGCCGGCTTGCAGCGCCGAGGAATAGAGCTAGTAATCGGGAGTATCGACGAGATTGACCCGATTAATCGCAAGGTGACCGTTCAAGGCACCGAGATAACCGGAGATCACCTGATTGTCTCCCTCGGGGCCGACTACGGCACCGCCTCAATTCCGGGGCTCGACCAGGCTGGAACGACATTCGCCACCCTAGAAGGGGCGGAAGGACTCGCGTCTTCAGTCGCTGGAATTCACCGGGGGAAACTGATCATACTGACCGCCGCACCACTCTACCGCTGCCCGGCAGCCCCTTATGAAGCCGCACTACTAATAGATGCCATGCTTCGACGAAGGGGAGTAAGGGGACAGGTGGATATCGAGTTGCATGCTGCGGAGCCGGCCCCGCTCGCGGTAGCGGGAGATAACGTTTCCGACGCAGTCAAGGAGATCCTCCGCCAACACTCAATCGACTACTACCCTTCGCACCAAGTAGCCTCGGCAGAAACTGGCCGTGTATCTTTCACGGACGGAAAAACAGAAACATTCGATCTGCTTGCATATATGCCGCCGATCAAACCCCCGAGTGTGCTTAGCACTTCAGCGCTCGCCGGATCGACAGGGTGGGTCGACGTCGATCCAAATAGTCTTCTGACCCAGTTTCCTGGAGTTTACGCCATCGGAGACAATGCAAACATTCCTCTAAAAATTGCCAAGCCACTCCCTCGGGCCGGCGTTTTCGCTCATTCACAGGCGCTAGTCGTGGCGGACAACATTGCATCTACGATCAAGGGCAACTCCCCTATTGCGACCTTCAACGGGCACGGTGGGTGCTTTTTGGAGTCTGACTTTCACAGAGCTAGCTACGCTTCGGGCAACTTCTACGCAGATCCATCTCCTAAGGTGAGCGTCAAGCCTCCTTCCCGTCGTTCTCACCTTGCAAAGGTGGTATTCGAATACAACGTCATGCGGAGATGGCTGTGAGCGATATCGAAGCTTCCAACCTGATCTATTTGGACCACAACTCAACAACTCCAGTAGCTGATGAAGTCCTAGACGCCATGCTTCCCTATCTCAAGGACTTCTACGGTAATCCATCGAGCGACCACGCATTAGGACATCGCTCCCGCCAAGCGATCGAAAATGCCCGGGCCAACGTTGCATCGCTGATTGGATCTGAGCCAAAGGAGATTGTGTTCACTTCAGGTGGAACCGAATCTAACAATCTCGCCATCCGAGGAACTGCGATGAGCGCGGCCCCCTCCCGGCGTCACATAGTTACCTCCATAGTGGAACATCCCGCTACCGCTGCTCCTTGTGCACTGCTAGAAAGCGAAGGTTGGACGGTGACCCGCCTGGGAGTCTCTGCCGCAGGTATCGTCGACCCAGAAGCTCTCATTGGCGCGCTACGAGAGGATGTGGCTCTTTTGACTCTCATGCTCGCTCAGAATGAGATTGGCACAATAATGCCGGTGGAAGTGGCGACTCGAAAAGCGAGGCAACTCGGAGTGCTAACCCACGCCGACGCCGCTCAAGCGATCGGCAAAATCCAAGTGGATGTCGATGCGCTAGGCGTAGACCTGCTCTCGATCGCCGGTCACAAGGTCTACGCTCCAAAAGGGGTCGGGGCACTTTATTTGCGTAGCGGAACTGCGATTAGCCCGCTTTTGCTTGGGGCTGGCCAGGAGGGAGGAATGCGCCCGGGAACGGAAAATGTCGCCCAAATAGTTGGCCTCGGCGCCGCCTGCCTGCTTGCCAAAGATCGCCTTGAGGGTGAAGAGAACCGGCTCAGAGGGCTGACCGATGAGTTGTGGAGACTGCTTTCGCAACAGGTGACGGGGCTGATCCGGCACTCCCCGAAGTACGGTGGACTTCCCAATACCCTAATGGTGTCGTTCCCATCCATCTCCGGGAGCGAACTTCTGGCCCGAGCAGATGGCGTTGCCGCGTCGACCGGATCCGCTTGTCACGCTGGCCTAGACGTCCCGTCAGCGACGCTGTTGTCGATGGGAGTGCCGCCATCGGTAGCGCAGGGAGCCGTGCGCCTTTCATTGGGACGCTCAACTACCTCGCGCGAGATATCTAAGGCCGCCGAAATAATCGTCGGTGCATACCGGAGCCTTCACGAAAAATAGCTTCGCTTCGAGAAGGTGGGTATAAAAGGAGGTCGTTGCGGCGCAGAAATTGACCACCTGCTAGGGAAGTCCGGCAAATCGACATATCCGTTGCTCGTAGGTCGGCAACCGTAGGGCCTCGCCTGCCGAGCGACCTGGATCAAAGAGTCGGTTGTAGTCCGAGCATGATCATCGCTCAGGAATATATCCTGCGACTTTCGTCCTGGTGGACAAAGCCCAGCAAGATTCGCATTTACCTTGCAATCCCAAGAGTTTTTGCGGCGTCTTCTGCAAAGGCGCTGGATAGGTAGCTTCGCAGTTACTTTTACTTCTGAATTGGTAGGATCGATCTATGATCCAACCTCCAGCGGTCGCCGTTATCTTTTTCAGTATTCGCCGCTGCGCAGAAGATGACGGATATGTGGAGATGTCAGAAAAGATGCTCGCTCTGGCTGAAAAGGCCGAAGGATACCTCGGGATTCACTCGGTCCGCGACCCGGTGACCGGCCAAGGAATCACGGTATCCTATTGGAGCGACGAAGCTTCCGCCAGTTCGTTCAAGCAGCTAGCGACGCACGTCGAAGCGCAGCTCAACGGGCGCAAGAGCTGGTACTCAAGGTATGAGGTCATGGTGGCAACGCTAGAGCGCTCATACGAATTCACTAATCAGGCTCTCTAGGCTTATTGTCAGAAAACCGCAGTCCTGGTCCTATAGAAAAGATCCCGCTTTCTCGCGTATCCAAACTCAATTTGAGATTTCATAGCCGTCAGTAACCTCTCGCACTGCTCAAACCGTCTGGATTGCTCCCTCCAGCAAGATCGCTCACCGGCCTCGTGAGGTGCGGCTCAAGTTGGGGAGCCGTCAACTGCGCTGGGACTACCCTGCTCTGCGGAAGCCCCGTTTTGCCTCGATGAAAGGCCGAACGAAAGTCCGACGAGGATGACGATCATTCCAAGCCATACGAAGGCGCTGGGCATCTTGCTTCCCATTGCAACACCGACAAATGCCGCTGAAATTGGAGCGACACCGGTGAATAGGCCAGCCCGGGCCGCACCGAGCTCGTTGACGGTGAAGTACCACAGCAAAAAAGCAGCCGCCGTCACCATTAAAGCTAAGTAAGTAAGTGCCAGCCAATCTGCTTCGCTGAATCGCTCAACCGATCCAGGTCCTTCGGTTACTAGAGCTATTGCGGCAAGCT
>JAKAPB010000136.1 GCA_021823045.1 Actinomycetes bacterium
GTCCCTCCTGGTCTAGGCGGTTAGTGGTGGTAAAGCTGAAGAGTAAAAAGAACGCCCTAAAAAGCCAGCGGACCACTTGGGTGATGGTCATGGTGTCGGTGGCAATTATCGCCTTGGGATTCGGGATCCAAAAGCTAGCGGTCAGCAGGGTCAACTCACAGCAGGCCTTTTCTTTGGCCGGATCGCCACTCGGGCCGGCCGGCTTGTCTATTCCGGCCGTAAGTATCGGTGGTTCGACCTCCAGCTGGTACTGCGTATGGCCCAACCCTACGGGACAGAAGGCGGTTGGACGGGTCGAATTCATAAACCTTGCTGGACAGAAGGCTGAAATAGGCCTCTACTACAAGGGGGCTACCAAGGCGATTTCGAAGCTGGAGGTCCCTGGAAAGTCCATCGACAAGATCGACCTCGGCTCTTTTTCAAATCAGAGCGCGGGCGGGGTCGGGATCGTTGCTCGAGGTGGCGAGGTCGCGGTGGCGGTGGTTCTTTCCACCCCGCAGGGTAGTGTGGCGGCACCGTGCCAGGCGACCCCTGGCTTTTACTGGGTGTTGCAAGATGGGGCTACCACAGCTGGTACCCACTTCAAGGTGGCGATCTTTAATCCCTTGCAGACTACCGCGGTCCTCGACATCAGGCTGCTCTCTCCTTCAGGGGTTACCGACCTCGGAACCCTGCAGGGAATTGTCGTTCGGCCCGGTGGGACCTTTGGCTTCGACCTCTCCAAGCGCTTTCCAGGCCACCAAAATGTAGTCGTTGAAGTTAGGGCTAGGTCGGGTAGTATCGTCGTCTCTGGACTGAGCCAGTATCAAACCGCAACAAATATCGGCGCTTCGTTGTTGCTCGGGGTCAATAGGCCGTCCTCCAAGTGGTATCTGCCGTCTCTAACTAACTCGCCGGGCGTATCGACCAAGTTGATAATTTTCAACCCCTCCACCTCGGTGGTAAACGCTAACGTTGCCGTGGTGGGTTCCTTAGGGAAGGTTGGAGTAATTGCTGGTACGGGCGTAGGTGGTAGCCACTTCTCCCAAACTATAGAGCCACAGTCATTTAGCGTCGTCGACCTCTCCTCCTCTACCTCTCTTCCTCAAGCCTCGGCTTATGGTGTCTCGGTCAGTGATTCTGGGGTTGGCCTCGTGGTCTCGGCGGACGTGGTGGTTCCTATCGCTGGTCAGCCTTCGGCGGCCTACTCAGAACTGGGGTATTCGGTCCCCGCAAAAGAGTGGATCACCTTCCAAGGTGAGCCTCCGAGTGGATCCGGCCTAGCCATACAGGATGCCTCGGGCGGCGGCAACGGCGGGAGCTACTCATTGGAGGCTATAACCGCCACCAATTCGCCACCGTCGGCGGTCCAGTCGGTCGAAACCAAGGCAACAGCCAACATCGTGAAGTCCTCTGAAGGGACCCTCCATGGTGGGATAACTATTATCAAAGGACAGATCGCCCTTGTATCGCTAGGCTCCCAAGGAACCTTCGCCGTTCGGGTGCGAATGGCAAATCCTGCGGTGGTGGTACCGATCTCACAGGGGAGCATCGCCTCTCAGCTCAATTCGATGGCATTTCCGGTTCGTGGGTGACCCTGAACTAGCTGTGCCCGTAGGCTAACATCTAGCTCATGGCGAGTTACGGGCTTACGATACCCCTCAATGAGATACCTCTATCGGGGCATAAAGAGTTTCTAAAAGAAGCCCTATCACTTGGCTATAAGGAGCTATGGTCCGCCGAAACAGCTGGCTACGACGCTTTTTCCCCGCTAGTGCTAGCCTCTGATTGGGTTCCTGAGATGAAAATTGGCACAGCTATTGTTCCCGCCTTTACCAGGGGGCCGGCGACGATTGCTATGTCGGCCGCTTCGTTGGCCAACATTGCACCCGGCCGTTTCACCCTTGGCGTGGGTGCCTCCTCTAACGTAATCGTAAAGTCCTGGAACGGCTTAGATTTTGAGCGGCCGTACCAAAGGACCCGGGATCTCGTGAGGTTTTTAAAGATGGCCATGGAGGGGGAGAAGGTTTCTCACGCCTTCGAGACCTTCGAGATCGACGGTTTTAGGCTGACCAATCCCCCGGCGAAGGCCCCAGAGATACTAGTAGCGGCGCTCAGGGAGCAGATGCTCAAGATGGCCGGGAGGGAAGCGGATGGGGCTATCATCAACTGGCTCTCTTCCTCCGACGCAAAAAAGGTGGTGCCCCTGGTCGGAGGTGGGAAAAAGGTGGTAGCGAGGGTGTTTGTCGCTCCGAGCGAGGACGCAAAGACCGTGAGGAGCCAGGCGAGATACGCTATAGCTGCCTATCTCAACGTGCCGGTTTATCGCGAGTTCCATAGGTGGCTAGGCAGGGGGGATTCCCTGGCTGGTATGTGGGAGGCTTGGGAGGCGGGGGACAGGAAGGCCGCTGTTGCGGCTATCCCCGATGAGGTGGTCGACGATCTCGTAGTACACGGGACACCCGCAGATTGTCGTCGAAAGATTGAGGCATATTTCGATGCCGGGGTTGAGGTCGTGGCGGTGGCGATACTTCCTTACGGGGTATCAGAGGTCGAAGGTGCGAGGCTTCTCTCACCGAAAGACGGAGCAGCCCTGTGAGGCGCCTAATTTATACGTGCTAATTTAGATGCCTAATTTCAAGGTATGACCGGGCCGAAGCTAGAAAAGTTGCGTGGTCGAGTGAGATTTGCGGGTGGGCGACTAGTTCGAAAGTGCCGCTAGCCGAGAGAGGGCACGTCCGTATTTTTTCCTGAATCCGCCGCGCATGAACGACGGTGGGTATAGCTCCTCTAGAGAACACCCCGAGTAGGCGAAGTCGATTTCCAGTTCGTACATCCTGTCAACCAGGGCCACGAAACGAAGTGCGGCTGCCTGGTCTCTGAATGGCTTCACCGCACGAATACCAACCGCTTCGATCCCAGACAAAAGGGATCGATACCTAGTTGGGTGGTACTTCAGTAGTAGCTCAAGTAGCTGATCAAATTCGTCAAGGCTAGAGTTCGGTTTTTCCATTGCCCAGTCGATGAGTTCCTGATCGCTTCGATTCGGTAGCGTAAAATCGAAGGTCCTCTTTCGATAGTCTGGCCCGTCGATCCTTACCGTGAGGAAGTGGTCCTTCAAACCCTGTATCTCTCGCAGGAAGTCCTCAGCTGCGAACCTGCCCTCGCCGAGGCGTTCTGGGAGGGTATTGGAGGTCGCAGCGAGCCTTACTCCTTCCGAGACGAGCTTGTTGCACAGGTTCGAAACCAACACCGTATCTCCCGGATCGTCGAGCTCGAATTCGTCTATACAGAGCAGGTTGAGCTTCGAAAGCAGCTTGAATGAGGGGTCGAATCCCAGCGCACCGACGAAGTAGGTCAGGTCACTGAAGCTCGTATACGCCTTGGACCCCGAAGCTTCGGCGAAGATGGACACCAGGAGGTGGGTCTTGCCGACGCCAAAACCTCCGTCTAGATATATCCCCGAAGGTAGGTGGTCAGTCTCCACCTGGCGTATTCTCGGCAACCTAAATCGCCCGGTCTCCTTTTCGGTGGCCGAGTTAAGGTGGGAGAAGTTCTGAGCGGTCTCCTTGGCTACCTGCTGACTTGGAAATTCCATCGAAGGCACATAGCTCGAGAAGCTAGCCTTGGAGAATCTCGGAGGAGGTACCATTTGGCTAAGCAATAGCTCTGGTTCAAAACTAGGATTGCGACTAAAAAGGGATATTGGGTGCATCGTTGAGAGATACAGATTACCCCGCGAAGGCGGGGAAAGGTGCCCTTGGTTCGGAATCGATCGGTTTTTTCGGTTTTGAGTCGCTCATTGGGGCCTACCCATTTTTAGCCAGTGGGACCCTTAGGGGTAACTACATTGTCTCAGACGATGGCTGCATATCGGTTGCCGGTTCCTCTAGGGGGATTTCAAACCCCGACGACTTGAAGCTTCTGATCCACCTGCGACAGGTATCCACTGGTTTGATCGTCGGCAGGAAGACCGCCGTTGCCGAGTCGTATCGACCGCCCAGGGCGAGGCCGGAATACAACCAGGCAAGAATGGAGTTAGGCCTCCCCCCTCGGCCTCTGCTCGTCGTCGTTACCAGTAGTCCTCAATTCGCACATTCATTCCATCCTGAACATCAAGATGTGACCTCCCCGATACTTTTCGGGCTGCTCGACGGAGCCGGGTCAATGGTAAAAAGTCCCAGTCCCAGTCGAGTGATACTTCCCCTTCCACCGGCGGACGAGGGTGTCAGTGTGCTGCTCGAGACGCTTTTCGAGCGCTACCCAGGCCCATGGCTTAGCGAAGGGGGACTGACCCTGTTGAAGTCTTTCGCCAGCCTAGGGCTACTAGACGAACTCTGTCTTACTATCTCACATCGCAGTGTCGGTGATGATTGTGATCAGAGGGTGGAGATCTTGTCAGAACTGAACATTACGACTAGCGCCCTAAGTGATATCGACACAAAGGAGGCTAGGTACCTACGTTATGAGGCCGCCAATAGATGAATATGTTTTTCATGAAAGAAGGTAATTTCCTTTGCAATTGAAACACTCACTTTGGAGGCGTCGGTGATAGTCAACTTCATGCGAAAGAGGCCACAACTTGATTGGAACGAGGTGAGGAAGATCGTGGTGGGACTAGCGAGCGAGTTCAACTTACCACTGGTCAAGGTGCCGGACAGCCCCGCTGATAGCTTGCAATGGATAGACGGTATTGGAGTAGCTACCTTTTCAGAAAGGTTCATGCCGGAAACCGGCTGGCAGGTCGACAGTTCGGGCTCATTTTTATCCACACCAACTACAAAGGCGCACTCTGGGTCGAAGGTTCTTCGGATTGTCAGAGGGTATTCAAAGCTCTCACTTGCCACCGCCACGTCTCGTTTTTATGGCTCTAAGTCGAGACCCTACGACGCTACAGAGCGCTCGGCACAGTTAATGGCCGAGATACTCGACTCAGACGATCTCCTGTCCGAGAGGTTCGGGATCGCCTCGGCCATCGGATTGGCCCTAGTGCAGGATGACCCGGATAGGGAGCTATCTTCTTTTGACCCAGTAGTCCTCGCGAAGTGGCTAGAAGGGTTGAGTTTGAAGCTGGATGACCTCGGCTATGAGACGCTTTGGGTTCGAGCCTACAAAGACTTCAGCTAGAGAGGCGTTGTCATTCTCGTCGCTAAGGCCAACCCAAATGGGGGTTGCTAACCGATCCTATGGACTTGGATCATATCCGAGCGTGGAGATCGTGGTGAATTAATTCGCTTTTCTGCTGGCAGTCCGGCTAGCGTGGGCCGATCCCTGGGCCTGGCGAAGTGGTAGCCCGAATGCTGCTAATCCATTGAGATTGACCTACAAAGTGCTACAACACAGCTGTGTTTTTTCAAGTGTTTTCCATTTTGATTGTTTTCCGAACTTTCAAAACAATGAACTCGTGACTACCCGGGGATTTCGGCATCGCACCGAGTGGCCATAGCTCCGCCTCCCCGCGGCTTAATGCCCCTCCTATTTCACGCTTGGTAGCGACGATAACTGTTGGTCGGGGTTCCTACTTCGCCTTGACCGCACCGATTACGACCATGCGATGGCAAAAGCTACCGGCGCATTAGCTTGCCAATGACGCTCCATTTAGGTTGCCTTTTTAATAGCTGTTGTTCAGAATGTGAAAAAAACCTAACAAGGAATTGGAAAAAAGAAGTTATTTAGTCTCCCTGAATTGAGGGCCTCGTGACTTGGGAACTCATCGTCCTTTAATCTAAGGAATACTTAGCTTTGGACCCGCTTCTGACCCAACTTTAAACAATGTCGAATAGATAATCCGGCTTAACCGACCGGGTAAATGTAACTTTATAAGGGCCGCCTTATCGGGCAAAGTACCAGGCGACGGCGGTGATGTAGCCGAAGGATCCTTGGAGAATTGGAAATAAACGGGCGGTAGGGTATGTGAACGAGGGAACGCAATTCGTTCTGTGTTTTCCTCTTTTCCTATGTCAGTTCAAGTTGGGTGTCGCACCCTTCACGGCTCAAAGGGAATAGTTCTCCTTTTGACCGGCATTACTGAGATAATTGGCATTTTTAGGGGTCCGCCATGACATAATCCCTGGTCAGAGCGGTTTAGGTTCTCAAAAACGCTGAAAGATCGG
>JAKAPB010000137.1 GCA_021823045.1 Actinomycetes bacterium
AATAAGGCGGAGAGGCCTACATAATCTGATTGTGGAAGCTATGGAGTAATTTCTGATGCGGAGGAGGTCGAACGTTCTTTTGCCCTTGCGAGCCGATTAATTGCAGATAGATATGCTCGAGCCGAGGCTTCTACCACATCTGTGGATACGCCGCGTCCGGAGACTCGGGAGCCATTTTGCTCCAGCTGGATTACGACGTCTCCCAGGGCATCGATCCCACCGGTCACCGATGAGACGGTGAATCCTACTAGCCTGGCTTCGGATAAAGTGGCCTTCGCAATCGCCTTGCACGCAGCGTCTATCATGCCGTCACCTTCGGCTTCAGTGTCGATCTTTACACCTTTGGTCGAAATGACGACTCTCGCTGTCGGCGTAGAAGTGGTGCCGCCGTGCACCTCGAGCTCATCGAGGATAAAAGAGTCGACATTTGCAGCTCCTAGTTCTTCTGCGACTATCGCTTCCAAGTCGGCATCGGTGATTTCGACCTTTCGATCTGCGAGTTCTTTGAAGCGATTGAATGCCGAATTTAGAGCATCGCCGGAGACCTCTAGCCCCAAGTTCTTTAAAGTGTCTGCGAAGGCGTGACGACCTGAGTGCTTGCCGAGCACAATTTGAGAGCCCTTTTGTCCGACGCTCGCGGCATCGATGATCTCGTAAGTCGACCTATCGGAGAGGACTCCATGCTGGTGGATTCCCGACTCATGGGCGAATGCGTTACGTCCGACCACCGCTTTGTTGTACTGAATTGGATATCCTGTCAACCTTGAGACGAGTCTTGAGGTTCGGTTTATCTCCTCGGTTTTTATGTTGCTCGTAAAATTAGCAAAGAGATCTGCCCTTATCTTTGTCGCCATGACGACCTCTTCCAAAGAGGCGTTCCCAGCTCTCTCTCCAAGTCCGTTGACGCATACTTCCACCTGTCGTGCCCCGGCCTGGATTCCGGCCAGGCTGTTGGCTGCCGCCAGACCAAGGTCATTGTGACAATGCGTAGAAATTATGTAGCTGCCTCTGACGTTGGCGCCAACATAGCGAATAAGTTCACCGAACTCCCAGGGGATGCCATAGCCGACGGTGTCGGGGATATTTAGGGTCGTCGCTCCGGAGTCGACCGCAGTTTGGAGCACCTCAATCATGAAATCTAGTGGCGTTCTAGTGGCATCTTGGGGCGAGAACTCTACATCAGGGGTGTGATGACGAGCCCTTGACACGGCCGACCTTGTCTCCTCCAGAACTTGGGCCCGGTCCATCTTCAACATATGTTCCATGTGGCTAGGGCTCGTGGATATGAAGATGTGAATACGGGCCATATCCGCGTCCTTGACCGCTTCCCAGCAGCGATCTACGTCCGCCAGGTGGGTCCTTGAAAGGCCAGCAATTGCCGGACCATGAACGTTCCTAGCGATCGCCTGAACGGCTTCAAAGTCCCCTTGTGAAGAGACCGGGAATCCCGCTTCTATGTAGTCGACACCGAGTCGTGCTAGTTGCTCGGCGATTTCAAGCTTCTCATGTACATCCAAAGAGATGCCAGGGGACTGCTCCCCGTCTCGCAAGGTCGTATCGAAGATTACTAGCCTCTCGGCCATCGGATCCTCCAATTGGAAAGTGTCCAGGGCCTATACCGTTTCAAAATACCAATAAAAAACCTCCTGGCCAGGGGCGCAGGAGGTAGAGCGAGCGTCGCTGGGCGCTCGCTTAGGTAAGAAGAAGTGTATAAGCCAAAGACTTAATCATTGATTCGACTATAGCAACAATGGCACGATCAAAGCGCGCTCGGGCCATTGTTGCATAGATTACGTGTTTTATGACTGAGGCTTACGTTTTCAGTGGCACTCGGCATCAGACTCTATTCTTCCTTGCGCCAAGGCCAAGGTCCCTTAGGGCATTTTGATCGTCGCTTAGAGCTGGTGGTTGCAGGTGACCGCTTTGGCGTAGATAATGCCTGGCGTATTGGCTATCTGCTGGACCGAACTCTGTGGAATCTCTTCATTTAATGAGATAACCATCAAAGCTGATCCGTCATCGTTGGAAGGGCTTACCGCCATCGAAGAGATAGAGATACCAGCTTCACCGATGATCGTTCCAACTACGCCAATCTTGCCTGGTTTGTCGTCGTTTCGGACTACAAGCATGTATGTCGCCGGTGGAATTTCGACGGGGTGACCATCGACTCTCACAATTCGGGGTTCGCCTTTGATCCCAGTTATCGTCCCCGCTACTTCATGCTCCTTGCTCCTTAGGGTCATTAGAGAGACAAAATCTCTCGAGGTAGGGCTTGTCGTCTCTCGGACTTCGAGCCCTCTCTCTTGCGCTAGTTGTGGGGCATTGACGAAAGACACTGGGTCGTCGGTTGCTTCCGAAAAAACTCCCTTTAAAGCCGAGAGTGTGAGTAAGCGGGTATCATCTTCGGCGATTGGTCCTTGATACTCAATCTCCAAGACCGAAGGGAGCCCACCCGACATCGACGCCAAGAATCTCCCCAAAGATTCGGCGATGGACAAAAATGGTCTCGAAGACTCTGAAGCTTCGGCTGCATCGACGTTGACCGCAAATGGTACAAAGTCGCCGGCAAAGGCCAAGAGAAGCTGTTCGGCTATGGTCACACCAGCTTTGTCCTGGGCCTCAGTCGTAGAAGCTCCCAGGTGCGGAGTGACCACAACGGAGGATAGCTTGAACAAAGGAGACTCAGTCATAGGCTCGGACGAAAATACGTCTAATGCAGCTCCAGCTACCGTTCCGTCCTGGATCGCTTCGGCGAGTGCGGCTTCATCCACTATCC
The DNA here is from genome assembly GCA_021823045.1 of Actinomycetes bacterium. The sequence continues at coordinate 2,777 of JAKAPB010000137.1, forward strand.
CGCCCCGCGCAGCGTTGATGATGCGTAAGGATGGCTTGGCCTTGGCTAGGAGTTCCTTGTTGATCAGGCCCGAAGTCTCCTTATTCTTCGGGAGATGGATGGTCACAAAGTCGGCCTCAGCAATGAGCTGGTTGAGCTCCATCAACTCTACTCCCATCTTCTTGGCTTTCTCCTGGGACACGTAGGGGTCGTAAGCGACCAATCGCATGCCGAAGGCGAGTGCCCGCTGTGCTACCAATGCACCGATCTTTCCGAGCCCGACGACACCGAGGACTTTTCCGTAGAGCTCGACTCCCTCCCACTTAGACCTTTCCCATTTTCCGTTAACCAGGGCAGCGTGAGCTTGCGGGATATTGCGCGCTTGAGATAGTAAAAGTGCCAAGGTGTGCTCGGCAGCAGAAAGTATGTTGGACTGGGGAGCGTTGACTACCATCACACCGCGCTTGGTGGCATATGGGACGTCTACGTTGTCGAGTCCAATTCCCGCCCTACCGACCACCTTAAGTGAAGTGGTGGCGTCGAGAACCTCTTTTGTCACTTTCGTAGCGGATCTAATTATCAGCCCTTCAGCCGTCTTGATCTCGCCCAAAAGCTGTTCGGGGGAGAGATCAAGCATTATGTCCACTTGGTGGCCAGCTTCTCTGAGCTTGTCGAGGCCGATATCTGCAATCTCTTCTGTAACGAGTATCCTTGCCATCTCTGTTTTTACCTGCCTTGATTTGGGGGAAAGGCTAACTAATCCCTAGGTTTAGGGATAGATAAAGACTACCAATTTGATAAGGTATTACACTTTGTCGGGGTATAAATAAGGCAGATCATGGATTTCGATACATTTTGTCGATAAGTCCGATGTCATAGACCGTCTCGATGTTCTACTGGTCGGAGGCCTCAGTTCTCTCTTAGATCGAGCAACACGCTATCCCCTGGTCGGATCTGTGAAGCCAGATCGATTGAACGTTCGTCTAGCGTTCCGATGATTGGGTATCCACCTGTTGTAGGGTGATCAGCCAGAAATACGACTATCTCTCCAGATGGCGGCACTTGGAGAAAGCCGCGCAGGATACCCTCGGGTTCGAGGTGGCATTTCGGTTTGGCGGTTAATTTTCCTCCCGCAAGTCGGACTCCGATTCTACTTGCATCCTTGGTCGCTTTCAGCGTTGTATGCGCCAGGCTGGATACCGATCTTGATGTGAAGTTTCTGCTCCTTGGGCCCAACCATCCGGATAATTTGAAGTGATCGCTAAGGCGATCTGTGGCCGCTAGCTCGAATGATAGCTCTGTCCCGAGGTCAGTCGCTTGGATTGCGACCCGGTCTCCTTCGGATAAAGGTGCTGGTCCTATCCCGGAAAGGGTATCTGACGATGATGAACCGAGATAAACGTCTCCGTAGATCCCTCCCTTGACCGCCAGATAGCTCCGGAGCCCGAATTCAGGCATAGCGAGTGATACTGCCTCGCCCGGCCTTACCAGGTTAGGGCAGTTTGACGAGCAAGGTCTGTTAGAGATAGTCAGTTCTTGGATTGCGCCGGTGACGGCGATGACTGCGCTACTGTGAAATTGAATCTCACATGGTCCGTAGAGGATTTCGAGTGCTGCGAGGTGCGGTTGGTTTCCGACTAGCCGATTAGCCAGTCTGAAGCTGGCAAAGTCGCAGGCTCCAGAGGGGCTGACACCCATCCAGCTCAATCCTGGGCGTCCTAGGTCTTCGACGAGAAGCTGTGGCGACGCTTTAACAATTTCAAAATAGTTGGTTTGGCCCGGCTTCACCTGACCTCCTGCTCCACAAAACGGACCGTGTAGCCAGGGCGTAATACGGCTGGCTCCGTTTCAGATAGATCCCAAAGTTCAACCGCAGTCTTCCCAATCAACCTCCAACCACCAGGTGACGAGTTTGGATAGACGGCGGTATATCTTTCTGCTATCGCCACCGATCCCTTTGGAACTCTGGCTCTGGGGGAGTTCAATCTTGGTATCTCTAACGAGGGATTGAGTCCCGTGAGATAGGCGAAACCGGGTGCAAACCCGATAAACGAGACGACGTAAGTCTCTGCACAATGCATATCGATGACTTGTCGAACGCTAAGGCGACTTATGGCAGCGACATCTTGCAGATCTTGACCGTCATAGACGGTAGGGATCTCGACCACTTTTTGCTCTGGATCTGCTTTGTCGAGGTCTGCCGAATCGAGCAATCTAGCGATACCGTCTCTCGTGATCCCTGAGTATCTTGCTGGCTTGATGACAATGGTATTTGCACCTAGGATGACTTCGTCCAATAGGTGAGATATTTCCTTTTTGAGATGAGAGAAACTTGAGATTGCTTGCTCTGAAGTTTCAAGCTCGACGATGTAGGCGTCGGGACCAATCGAATAAATATCCATGTTGTCTCAAGGAGCCTTAATCGTTATGCCAACGGACAGGAGGCGTTTTTTGACCTTCGCCAGTATTTCCGACGCTCCTGCGGTGTCGCTGTGGATACAAAGAGAATCGAGGGGAACGCTTGGTGTCCAGCTGGACGGGTCAGGGAGGGTCCTGCCTTGAGCTAGAGCTTGGGCCTGGTCGGCGGCTACCTTCGAGTCGGAGATGACCGAGTTCTCCTCAGATCTCGGTGCAAGCGTTCCGTCGGCTAGGTATCTCCTATCGCAGAATCCTTCATAGGCGACCTGTATGCCTCGCCGGTTCGCCTGGTGTGCTAACGCACTTCCCGGTTGGGCGAGGATGTAGAGACTTGGATCAAAGCTGCAGATGGCATCGACGATCGCTTTTGACTGGTCATGGTCGTAAAAGCATCTGTTGTAGAAGGCTCCATGAGGTTTGACATAACTTAGCCTTGCTCCGTGTTTCTTTGAGATCGCGAAAAGTGCTCCTATCTGGTAGCAGACATCGTCTGCTAGGTTGTCGGTAGAGATATCTAATCGTCTTCGCCCAAAGCCGAATAAGTCCCGATATCCAACATGCGCCCCAATCCTGATCCCAAGCGTCTGGAGTTTTTCGACGGTTCTAGACATGATCTGCGGATCCCCGGCATGGAAACCGCAGGCTATATTAGCTGAGGTTATGTAGGGGAGTAACGCCTCATCGTCGGATATTTGGTATGGCCCATAACCTTCCCCGAGATCCGCGTTCAGATCCAAACTAATCGCCCCGTCCGAATGTAAGCCGATGACAAGATTCTATATCGTCCGACTCAGGTCCAATGGGTATTAGAGTTTTCGAGTCTTCCCCTCACTAGCCGATCCTTTGGTGACGTGACAGTGCGGCCCCGATTCGCAAGCATATGATGGCTCTAATACTTAGGTTGATCGACCT
>JAKAPB010000138.1 GCA_021823045.1 Actinomycetes bacterium
CCTATGATGGCGCTAGTCCTCACCCTAATGATCCGGACGGTAGTACCTCGGTTTCAATCGATGCAGCTCAAGATAGACAAGATCAACCAGATCCTCAGGGAGCAGATCACCGGGATCAGGGTTATTCGGGCCTTCATTAAAACCCGCGAGGAGGAGGTGAGGTTCGAAGGGGCCAACGCCGACCTCACCGCTACCGCACTCAGTATCAACAGGGTCTTCGCCTTGGCGATGCCGACACTGATGGCGATCCTCAACCTATCTACCGTGGCGGTGGTCTGGTTTGGGGGACACCTGATCAGTAACGGTCAGATGCCGGTTGGAAACCTCGTCGCCTTCATAACCTACATATCTCAGATCTTCTTCTCGGTGATGATCGCAGTTTTCGTCGTGGTCCTTCTTCCCCGAGCGATAGCTTGTGCGGATCGCATCGAGGGGGTTTTGGCGACCGAGACGACGGTCAAGGAGCCCGCTTCGCCAACCACCCCATCCATCCGTGACGGCCGGGTCGACTTCAAGCAGGTCGACTTCGCCTATTTCGGGGGCGAAGAGCCGGTACTGCACGACTTGAACTTCTCCATTGAAGCCCACAAGACGACGGCGATAATCGGCGGAACCGGATCGGGCAAGACGACCCTTTTGAACCTGATCCCGAGGTTTTTCGATCCGACAGCGGGAAGCGTCGAGGTAAACGGGGTCGACGTCTCCGATCAGGAACTGGAGTCGCTCTGGCGTGACATCGGGATAGTCCCCCAGGCCTCTTACCTCTTTGCGGGTAGCGTAGCGGACAACTTGAGATTCGGTCGACCCGAAGCCACCGAAGAGGAGCTTTGGAAGGCGCTTGAGATCGCCCAGGGGAAAGACTTCGTATCCGAGATGCCCGACGGGCTCGATTCTCCGATAGAGCAGGGCGGAACTAACGTGTCGGGTGGTCAGCGCCAGAGGTTATGTATCGCCAGGGCACTGGTGAAGAGGCCGTCGGTCTACCTCTTCGACGACTGTTTTTCGGCGCTTGACGCAGCGACAGACGCTCGGTTACGTGCCGCATTGAAATCTGAGCTATCCGGTGCGACGGTCGTGATAGTCGCCCAGAGGGTCTCGACAATCATGGGTGCCGACGAGATCATCGTACTAGATGACGGCAGGGTCGTCGGGGTTGGTACCCATGGGGAGCTAATGGAGAGCTGTAACGAGTACCGAGAGATAGTGGAGTCCCAGCAGACCCAAGGAGCCGCATAATGTTAGCAGGTCGTGGCGCAAGGCCGGGAGGCGGCCCAGGCGGACTAGGGGGGATGGGCGGCCCGGTAAGGAAGACCAAGGATTCGAAGGTCGCAGTCAGGCGTTCGGCCGGTCGGCTAAAGCCGGAGTCACCCAAGCTGATAGCCGCTCTGTTGCTGGGGTCCTTAAGTGTGGCCTTCACCGTAATCGGTCCCAAGCTGTTGGGGGATGCGATCAATGTCATCTTCTCTGGGATCATCGGCTCGACTTCACAAGTGAAAGAACTCTTCGCTAAGTGCAACAACCAGGCCGCTTGTGTCAGCAAGTACCTCGCCAGCCACGGTAAGTCGAACTTCGCTTCGATGATCTCCTCCATGGGGATCAAGCCCTCTAATGGCGTCGACTTCGTCTCGTTGAAAAATCTGGCCCTACTTGCGGCACTGGTATACGTCATTGGGTCGCTCTTCAGCTGGGCACAGTCCTACATCATGGCCGGAGTGGCGCAAAGGACCGTTTCGACGATGAGAAAAGACGTCGAAGAGAAGCTCGCCAGGCTGCCGTTGAGCTACTTCGACTCCCACCCACACGGCGATATTTTGAGCCGGGTGACCAACGATATAGATAACATCTCAACGGTGATCCAGCAGGGGCTGAGCCAGCTTTTGACCTCCGTACTGACCATTATTGCCGTATTGGTGATGATGTTTTGGATATCACCCGTCCTCGCTCTCGCCTCGATCATTACCGTCCCGCTGGCGATCATCGGTGCCACCCGGATCGCGAAGAGGTCCCAGGTCCAGTTTGCATCTCAGTGGCGAGATACCGGGGCGCTCAACGGCCACGTCGAAGCCATGCATACCGGCCATTCGTTGGTCCAGGTCTTCGGGAGGCGAAAGAGCTCCATGGAGGTGTTCGACGGTTTGAACGAGAAGATGTACCAGGCGAGCTTCAAGGCGCAGTTCTACTCTGGGATCATCCAGCCGATGATGCAGTTTTTCTCCAACGTGAATTACGTCATCATTGCGGTCATCGGGGGTTATCGAGTCGCTACCGGGGCGATGTCCTTTGGTAACGTCGTCGCCTTCACGCAGTATGCGAGGCAGTTCACCCAGCCGATGACCCAGATAGCCAGCCAGATGAACATGTTGCAGTCGGGCTTGGCCTCCGCTGAGAGGGTATTTGAACTGCTAGACGCCGAGGAGGAGGAGCCACTCTTTGACCAGGTGGATCTTCCTAGCCAGATCGAAGGACACGTGAATCTCAAAGAGGTCTCATTTAGGTACCAGTCGGATAAACCCCTGATCGAAGATTTCAGCCTCGAGGTGCTCCAAGGGAAGACAGTCGCCATTGTCGGACCCACCGGTGCCGGAAAGACGACGGTGGTTAACCTCCTGATGCGCTTCTACGAGATCAACTCGGGGGATATCTCACTCGATGATATCGACTACAAAGACCTCTCCCGAGACTCGGTTAGGCGGGTCTATGGGATGGTCCTCCAAGACACCTGGCTCTTCGCTGGGACGATACGCGACAACATCGCCTACGGGCGTAGTGGTGCAAGCGAAGAGGAGGTCGAGCAGGCGTCAAAGGCGGCCTTCGCCGACCACTTCATAAGGACCCTGCCGGGTGGCTATGATACCATGCTCGACGGCGACGCCTCGAATCTCTCCGCCGGGCAGAAACAGCTCCTGACGATCGCAAGGGCATTTTTGGCTAATCCGACGATTCTTATCTTGGACGAGGCGACGAGTAGCGTCGACAGCCGTACAGAGGTGCTCATCCAAGAGGCGATGGCTAGGCTCCGAAAGGGGAGGACGAGTTTTGTCATTGCCCACCGCTTGTCGACCATTAGAAACGCCGACACGATAATAGTTATGGAGCAGGGGAGGATCGTGGAGTCGGGGAGCCACGACGAACTCCTCGAAAGGGACGGTCACTTTGCCAGGCTCTATCGGAGCCAGTTCGCCGAGGCGACGGTTACGGACTAGGTTGGTGCACTTCCCTACTGGAAGGCAATAGCGCTAGGGTGCTCGGACTAAGGCTGTGACAACCGAGATCTTGAAAGCTCGTGACCAAGAAGTGGGTTTCGGAGTGCGACGTGAGGTTCGTCGAAGGAGTACATTATTGAAGTTGGCCAGTGGTTCGCAAGGTGCCACCGCTTGGTGTGCTTGTACCAACGTCAACTAAAAGAAACCCCACTCTCATCCATTGATCGAAAAAGGCAGCGTTCCTGCAATGCTCTTGAGCTAAGAGAGGAGCAATATAGATCATGCAGGAGGTGTGCGCCTACAGTGAGGGGGGACGCAGATTTTACCTATTTTGTGATGATCTCTATCTGTGGTGCCTCGACTGATCCTGAGTTCATAATTGAGTACTCGGAGATGTGGTAACTATGCGGCTTGCCGTCCCCTGCACAGGGTCGATGCGTTGACTTTGGGATGTCGAGAATTGTATCTATTGCGTCATCGAGTTGAGGCTTGGGTCTGAACATAGGTTTCCATTTACTTTGCGGGATCCGCGAATTTTCCGCTCTAGGATCGAAAGCAACACAATCTCGGCACCGAGAATGGCAATTTTCCCTCCGATGCCAATCTCAGTAATGAACCAGTCGAAGGCGTATCCGGGTCTGTGTAAGGCTAGTTCTGGAAATCCAAGGAAACGGGGAGCTGCCACCACCTTGCCAATTATGTCTGAACGAGTGACTGGTGGGACAAAAACATCGGGAACGTTTTGGGGGTTGTCACCTTTTGTCCGGTAATCACCGCCCTTGGTAATTGCTATCAGTCGGTGTGCCCATATCAATCCATTTGCTCTGAATTCGATGACATCTCCGACCTTATAGCTGCGCTCTGGCCTGACGAAGATCATCGAGCCCGGAGGAATGGTGGGCCACATCGACGGAGTTGTGACAAAGCTGTGGTTAGTCGTAGCCAAGAGTCCCACGAAACCAATTGAGATTACGAGTAAAGTAGCACCGGCTAGGCGTCTCAGCAATCTCCATATTTTGGCGTATCCCCCATGGGCGTCGACGGGGATCGAGCCGGAGTGTTTCTGCCCAGAATCCATATGGCCCATTTCACCAGGTTGACGGACTGGTCGCCGAGAGATCCCATGAAGCATATCTACCGTCCAATCAGCATTTGAGAAGATGTACACACAACCGACCTAGAACTAAACACCACCAGGGGGTTTGGAGTAAACGGCATTGGAAATACCAGGCGGCAGACACTACTTCGAGTGAAGAAGTGTCTGCCTGAGCAGAATCTGGTCGGAGCAAACGCTTCGCTCAGATCCTGTCCCTGCCTAGTTGACGGTGGGTGTTAGTACCGATGAAGGTTCAAACCAAGAAGATGAACCCGTTGCATTACCACCAGCCTGTGCCTGCAGCATATAGGGTATCGATATGTAGGCATTGTTCCAGTCGTTGCCGTAAGTTCCAACCGTCCCATTGGTTGGATTGGGAGGCGTGGTTGGTGTTCCATCGGCGGCCAGCTCGAACTGAATATTGATATTCACACTACCTCCTACTGGCACAGTTGCCAGGTGTTGTGGCGGAATATTTGATATGCTCAACGTTCCGGTATTTGGACTAAATACCACGCCACTTACAGTGGTAATCTCACTAAGAGGCACCGGCGGGAAAATTATAGGTGAGTAAGTACTACTCGCTGGTTGTCCCGTCAATTCAGTGTAGGTGGCCGCGTTGTTGGCGGTAATGACGATTTCCATTTGGGTAAGTGGGTCCGTGCCTGTCGGCAGGCCGTCATTGCTGTAAGTGAACCCTGTGGCGTCTGTCTTGATCGTTCCGATGATGAAGTTGAAGGCCTCTGGAACCGTGCCATTGTTTGTGAAAACGACGGTTTGAGCTGGACTTTTAGGACCACCAGGTATCAAGTTCGAGACATTAAAAGTGCCTCCGTTCGAGGCAACATTTACAGTCGCTCCCTTGGCCCCGATTGTTCCCGAGGTGGTCGCAGTGAAATCGGTGCTTACTCCTGTCGAGTTGAACAACATGACTGCTGTTCCACCAGTTAGCGCAAGTGCTCCAAGCTTCCATCCAAGATGTCCAAATAGTTTCATGCAATTCCCTTTCATGTACCTTATAAGTATCCTGATTAGGTGCCGGTTTCGCTATTTGCACATCAGCTTTAAGCGACCAACTAGACGACTGATGTATTGCTCACCCGCTGAAATTGTACATGCGGGCAATATTATGGTCAAGCGCAGTGTCGACGCTGATGCAATTTTATTGTAAGTTTGTTATTGTAATTCAGCGTCGCAAATCCTGTGAATAATGCGTAGAACGTATTAGAACTATTTGTGATCCATGTATTGGATTAAGTACTCTCAATCTTCTGAAGTCTTTTCTTTGACTTTTCAGCTGATACCTATCGCGAGGAAGCCAAAGCCCCCAAATTCGGTAGTGTGGCCAGGCACTATTTGCTTCGGATAACGTTGAACGCAAACGCCAGCTCCCCCCTCAACTGCCTCGGAGATTGTTAACAGGTTGAATTCCGACGCTGTGCTTCTACTTCGAGGCTGGCAAGAGTCCACTCGATTGAGTCCTCGGGTCGCAAAAGCGATGGATAGAGCCTGAGAAGTAGAATTGGGTTTCGTATTGCGATTTGAGGTCGTGAATTGGCGTAGTTGGAAGCCCGATCCGCAAGTGGTTCTTTGTGTCAAGGGAGTTTTACGACCCATTGCTTCGGAGCGGGCGCCAGGAGTGGGTAGAAATAGTTCAACGTAGTACCGTTTGGTCTCTTTTTCAACGTCAGTTGGGCCCAGCTGTCCTAGACGACTTTTCGCTATTTCACCCGGCGGTAGCGAAATGGTTTGTCGTAGTTTCTGGGCGGTAGGAAAATTAAC
>JAKAPB010000139.1:0-5050 GCA_021823045.1 Actinomycetes bacterium
TAATTAAAAGTTGTGTATTTTTTCCTGGATTCACTGAGCTGAATCAGAGGAGGAGTGAGACGTATGTCATTGACCGCTATAAATATTGGCAAGAAGCCAACTACGATTACCGTAACCGACTCGGCTGTTCACAAAGTCGCGGAACTCATCGCCCAAGAAGCTGCGACCGAGGAATTGGCCCTAAGGGTAGCGGTTAAGCCCGGCGGCTGCTCGGGGTATAGCTATGACATGTTTTTCGACTCCGAGATCCTCTCCGACGACAGCGTCTCGGTATACGGAGATGTCAAAGTGGTCGTGGATGCACAATCGCTAGAACTGATCAAGGGGGCGACCTTGGACTATAAAGATGGACTTCAGGGAGCGGGTTTTCATATAACTAACCCGAATGCCACCCGGTCCTGCGGATGTGGATCCTCCTTCTCGTAGGCCTTTTTCTCCACTAAGTAAAAAAGCACCCGTAGATGCGGGTGCTTTTTTATTGTTCTGCCACGGATCAGACTATTTATCGCCTGAACCATCCTCGACCACCCGAGCTAGCGGCCTCAGATTTGCAATTACAGCGTTTGTCTAGGGGTATATGACCGAGCACCTGCTCGACGTGGCGGCCACACCCTGACCAAGTCGGACGTTTACATTTATGGCAAAGTACTGCGCTACACATGCCCCATAGGGTATATGGAGATTGACCTACTTCCGACCGCTTTGGGTTAATCATCTTCTTAGCTTGGTCGGATTCTGGAGGCCGAATACCCTGTCAATTCACCCCCCAGCGAGGCTTACCGAAACGGTATCCGACGGATCTCACCGTTTGGATTAAGTATTCGTGCTGTTCACCGAGTTTTGCCCTGAGGCGTCTGATATGGACGTCGACCGTCCGCGCTCCGCCGTAGTACTCATACCCCCACACCCTCGAGAGCAGTGTCTCCCTCGAAAAAACTTTTCCGGGATGAGAGGCGAGAAACTTCAGCAGTTCGTACTCCATGAAGGTGAGGTCCAGTGGACGACCAGCGATCGCCGCCTGATAGGTCTCTAGATTCATAACTAGGGCGCCATGCTCGATCAGTTCAGCACTTACCCCCCTGCCCGCACGCCAAAAGATATGCTTCAGCCTCACTTCGAGTTCGCTTGGATCAAGCGGTACGACGATGAAGTCGTCGAAAAGATCTTCCCTCAGGTCAAGTCCGGCCACCTGGTCGCGGTCCGCTACCAGTAGCAAGGGAGCGATCTTCTCTTCGGTCTTCCTTATCGCCCTTGAAAAGCCGAAGGCCCCAGCATTAGAGTCGACCAAGCAGACGATCGCTCCGGCCCAGCCCTCATCGGGCTCCAATTCGGCGATTCGATCCGGCCTGGTTGCGCACCTGTACTGGTAGCCGAGGTGATCGAGGATTTTGGATAAGGCCGGTAGTGGAGGGTCTGGATATACGAGTAATGTCTCCATGTGTCACAATACCCTAAGGTATCGGTCGAGCTCGAATTGAGACACCTGCGTCTTATAAGCGGTCCACTCGTCCCGCTTATTTCGCACGAACCACTCAAAGACGTGCTCGCCGAGGGTGTCGGCAACTAAGTCTGACTGTTCCATCATTCGAATCGCCTCGTCTAAGTTGCCTGGTAGAGAGGTAATTCCCTTCTGTGCCATCTCCTTAGGAGTCAGGTCGAAGAGGTTATCGTTGATCTCTTGGGGCAGGGGATAACCCTCCTCGATTCCCTTCAAGCCCGCTGCGAGTATGACAGAGAAGGCGAGATATGGGTTACATGCTGGGTCGAGAGCTCTGTATTCTATCCGGGTAGAATCCGGTTTGTTGGCTTTGGGCTTCGGTACCCGAATCAGCGCTGAGCGATTGTTACGGGCCCAAGAGACGTAGACCGGGGCCTCATACCCTACGACTAGCCGCTTGTAGGAGTTGACCCATTGGTTGGTTACCGCAGTGATCTCACCGGCGTGACGCATCAGGCCGGCGATAAATCCCTTGGCCACGTCCGATAGGTTTTCACTCTGGTCGGGGTCGAAAAAGGCGTTATTGGTACCTTGGAAGAGCGAGAAGTGGGTGTGCATTCCAGAACCTTGGACTCCAACGAGGGGTTTGGGCATGAAACTGGCGTGGACATCGTGGCGGGCGGCTATCTGCTTAGCTATCAGCTTTACCGTAACGATGTTGTCCGCCATGGTCAAGGCGTCGGTATAGCGAAGGTCGATCTCATGCTGCGATGGGGCATCTTCGTGCTGGGAGTATTCGACCGGGATTCCCATCTCCTCGAGTGCAAGGACCGTCTGTTTTCTAATTTCCGTGGGAAAGTCGCTGACCGTCAATTCGAAGTAAGACCCAAAGTCCAAAGGAGCGAGCTTCACGCTGGGGTCGGAGCTTTTGAAGTAGAAATACTCGAGTTCGGGTGCCGCAAAAAAAGAGTAACCCATATTGTGCGCCTTTTCGAGGGTCCTTCGAAGAACGTTTCTTGGACAACCGTCGAATGGACTCCCGTCGAGGCTGTTGATGTCGCACAGGATTCTGGCCATCGAGGAATCGGTCGGCAGGACCTGAAAGGTCCGAGGGTCCGGCATCGCCAAGACGTCACTCTCTAACAGCCGCGAGAATCCGTCAATTGCAGACCCGTCGAAGGTCATCCCCTCTTCGAGGGCGCTCTCCAGCTCTGCCGGGGTTATTTGAAAGCTTTTCGGTATCCCTAAAACATCAGAGAACCAAAGCTGAATAAATTTGACCCGCCGCTCTTCGACGCTTCTCAGAACGTAATCTCTTTGGGTGCTAGCCCCGTCTTTTTTTGCCACGTGACTATCTTTGTCGCTCAACGCAGAGATCTACCTTTTGGGGTTCTTATATTAACCTACTCTTCACAACTTAGCCAAGCGCTCCTAGGCTCGGTCCCCTAAAGTTGGATCAGGCGCTCCACGATTAGGAGTTCCGATGTCTAAGGAGGAGTATGAGAGCGCGTACACCAGCCGAAGTCATAAGACTTGCCAAAGATGAGCATGTCGAGATCGTAGACCTGAGATTTTGTGATCTCCCTGGAGTGATGCAACACTTTTCGATCCCTTTGGCCCAGCTAACCGAAGACTCGTTTGGTGAAGGGTTCGGTTTCGACGGTTCATCGATCCGAGGCTTCAAGTCCATCGAGGAATCGGACATGATTCTAAAGCCCGATGCAAATACCGTCGTTATTGACCCGTTTCGCCAGCACAAGACGCTAAATCTGAACTGCTTTATCTTTGATCCGATCACCGGGGAGCACTACTCCAAGGATCCTCGATATATCGCAAAGAAGGCCGAGGAGTACCTAACTACCACTGAGATCGCCGACACGGCCTACTTTGGACCCGAGGCTGAATTTTTCATCTTCAACGACGTAAAGTACTCTCAAGACATTAGGTCGGCCTACTACAGCGTCGATTCGATCGAAGGTCACTGGAACTCAGACAAGGACGAGAAGCCGAACCTCGGCTACAAGATTAGGCCAAAGGAGGGCTACTTTCCGGTTCCGCCCACCGACAAGCTCCAAGACCTCCGCTCGGAGATGCTCCTGGTGATGCAGTCTTTGGGTATCGAGATAGAAGTCCAGCACCACGAGGTCGCAACGGCTGGCCAAGCGGAGATTGATATGCGCTTTGACACCCTCTTGAAGATGGCCGACAAGCTGATGCTCTACAAGTACGTAGTCAAAAATGTCGCAGTTCAAGCGGGCTACACTGCAACTTTCATGCCCAAGCCACTCTTTGGCGACAACGGATCTGGGATGCATACCCATCAATCCCTTTGGAAGAGGGGTGAGCCACTCTTTTACGAGAAGGGGAACTACGCTGATCTCTCGGATCTCGGAAGGTGGTATATCGGAGGGATCCTGAAGCACGGCAGGTCGATACTTGGTTTTGCAGCTCCGACCACCAACTCCTACAAGCGTCTAGTCCCTGGTTATGAGGCGCCGGTGAATCTGGTCTATTCCCAGAGGAATCGTTCTGCGGCGTGCCGGATTCCCGTCTACTCGCCGTCTCCCAAGGCAAAGAGGGTTGAGTTCCGCTGTCCGGACCCCTCGACTAACCCCTATATCGCCTTCGCTGCGATGCTTATGGCTGGCCTTGACGGAGTCAGGAACAAGATCGAACCCCCTGACCCGGATGAGAGGGACCTTTTTGATCTCGAACCTGAAGAGGCCGCTAAGGTCCCCCAGGTTCCTAGTTCGCTGGAAGAGGCGCTAAATGCCTTAGAGGCCGATCAGGAGTACCTCAAGGTCGGCGGGGTCATCACCCAAGACGTGATCGACACCTGGATCTCCTACAAGAGGAAAAACGAGGCCGACCCGATCCGTCTAAGACCTCATCCCTACGAGTTCAGTCTCTACTACGACATCTAGCGAGCCCTATAGGACCTTGTGAGCGCTTGCAATCGGTCACCGCCTTCCGCCTGGCGTTGACCGGTTGCGGTTCGAGTCGGTCGGGAGAGTCGGCGAATCTTAGCTCAGAAGCAAATCAAAGAATTCACTCAATTCGATTGGTGATAAAAGAGCAGAACAACTCCCAGAATCGCTATTGTCACGCCGGCGGACCTTGTCATCCTCGTCAGAAGGTTGGGGTTCTTAGCAATCCAGTTTCTTGATTTTCCGGCGAATATCCCCCAAGCGCTGTCGGAGAGGAATGCTAAGAGGCTGAAAGTCAGGCCAAGGGTTAGCAGTTGCAGAGGTATGTGGCCATTTGCCTTTATGACGAACTGGGGCAGGACTACCGCCATGAATACAAAGGACTTGGGGTTGGTCAATCCAACTATCAATCCCTCCCGAACTATCTTTTTAGACGACGATAGTGCGAGGTCAGACGCCTTATCATCCGTGACAAGTTTTCTGGAGCGCAAGGTCATGTATCCGAGGTAGATCAGGTAGCTAGCTCCAACCAAACGCACGACGCTGAAGGCGAGATTCGACCGAGCAAGTGCCTCTCCAAGACCAACAGATACAAAGATAGCCTGTAAGACAAGGCCGATTGAATTACCAAAGACCGTCTTTACCGCCCCACTGCTACCGAGGGCTATTCCCCTCGAAATCGTGA
>JAKAPB010000139.1:5060-5974 GCA_021823045.1 Actinomycetes bacterium
TTCCGATCTCCCGGAATTATTATCAGCAACCAAGAGACGGCAATGAATTCTAAAAATCGGCCAGAGAAGGACACAAATTGGATTCTAAAGCAGTTTTTATCTGGTCCTTGAAAATCGTCTGGCGAAGGTTGTCCATCGAGGCTTGAAAAGGTCGAATCGTGAGCGTCAAAAGGTATGGTCCTTCGATTTCAGCGCCGGCTCCTTCATCCAATAGAGCAACGCCAACGCCATTTCCACTACCATCGAAGCTAGTGCGAAAGCTAGTTGTCGGTTCATCACAGTTGGATCTAACCGTGGGTGCCATTTCGGCGAATACGGAAAAGATCATTACTACCCTAAATGCGGCCCGCGAGTCGGGCTGTGATGTGTGTGTCTTTCCTGAGCTGGCTATCGTAGGCTACCCCCCCGAAGACCTGCTTCTAAAGCCCGGATTTGTTAGCGAGAACCTGATTGCCCTAAAAGAGATTGCCGCAAACACCAAGGAGTGTGCAGCGGTAGTGGGCTTCGTTGATAAAGGGGATGACCTCTATAACGCCGCCGCATTCATCTACGAGTCCCAAGTTCGCTCGATCTATCACAAGAGGCTTTTGCCGAACTACTCGGTATTCGACGAAGCTAGGTACTTCCGACCCGGAACCGCGGAGCTCGAACTCATCAACTTCTCCGGGGTGAGGCTCGCCATGAGTATCTGCGAGGACGCCTGGTCGCCAACGGGTCCGATTCGCGAATATGGGGAGTTGGGGGCGGACGTCGTGATTAATCTCAATGCCTCTCCATTTTCGGTAGACAAGCATGAGACGCGCTCGAAGATGCTGTCGGTCAGGGCCCAGGACGCCTCGGTGTCCCTCGTCTATGTCAATATGGTCGGTGGGCAGGACGAACTGGTCTTCGATGGGGGTTCGATCTTTTTTGAC
>JAKAPB010000140.1 GCA_021823045.1 Actinomycetes bacterium
GCATGAGCATCCAAATGGAGCATCCAAATGGAGCATCCAAATGGAGCATCCAAATGGAGAATTCAAATGGAGAATTCAAATGGAGAATTCAAATGGGTAGTGTCTAGCTGGATGTCGCTGGTTGGTGGGTTGACTCAATATTAGGGAGAAAAGACATGGTGAACATCGACGAGAAGTCCGTTTTGGATTCGGTAGCAAAGACACTTTTTATCGGCGGTAAGTGGCGGTCGGCCTCTAATGGTGCCGTTTTTAAGGTCGAGGACCCTTCCACGAGACTGACCATTGCCGAAGTCGCTGACGCCACGGCGAAGGACGCTAGCGACGCACTCGATGCGTGTGTTTCAGTCCAGAACTCCTGGGCGAATACCCCCCCACGAGTGCGAGGAGAGATTCTTAGGAGGGCGTTTGAGTTAATTGTTGCGCGCTCCGACGAGTTGGCACTCTTGATGACCCTCGAAATGGGTAAACCGGTAGCTGAGTCTAAAGGTGAGGTGGCGTATGCAGCCGAGTTCTTTAGGTGGTTCTCCGAGGAAGCCGTCCGCATAAATGGTGACTACTACACGGCTCCAGACGGAAATGCCCGCGTTATGACGCTGAGGCAGCCCGTAGGGCCGAGCCTACTGATAACGCCTTGGAATTTTCCCCTCGCCATGGGTACTCGCAAGATTGGTCCGGCGTTAGCCGCTGGCTGCACCGTCATAGTCAAGCCGGCGGAGCAGACGCCACTGTGTATGGCGGCCTTGATGTCGATACTCGAGGAAGCGGGACTACCCCCCGGCGTGGTAAATATGATCACCTCGTCTGACCCTGGAGCGGTTACTGCACCACTGATCGGTGATTCCAGGTTGCGAAAGCTCTCCTTCACCGGATCAACTGAAGTAGGGAAACTTCTCATGTCACAGGCCTCTGGAGGCCTGCTTAGGCTCTCGATGGAGCTGGGGGGGAACGCCCCGCTGCTGGTGTTTGCGGACAGCGACCTTGATAAGGCGGTAAATGGGGCGGTATTCGCAAAGATGCGTAACATGGGCGAAGCCTGTACCTCCGCCAATCGCATATTTGTCGAGAGCTCAATCGTAGAGGAGTTCTCCCAAAGGCTTGCAACGGCGATGTCTGATCTCAAGGTTGGGCGCGGCACACAAGACGGTGTACAGGTGGGACCGCTAATCGACCAGCCGGCGATAGATAAGGTGACGAGCTTGATCGATGACGCTACTTCAAAGGGGGCCCGTGTAGTTACCGGCGGATCAAAACTCGACATGTCTGGGTATTTCTATTCACCGACGGTACTAGTTGGCGTGGAGTCAACCTGGAGGATCGCTCAGGAGGAGATTTTCGGGCCAATTGCACCGATCTACTCCTTCTCCTCTGAGGACGAGGCGATCGCAATGGCCAACAATACCAACTACGGTTTGGTCGCCTATCTCTTTACCGAGAACCTAAATCGGGCGCTTAGGGTTACCGAGAAGTTGGAGACCGGGATGATCGGCCTCAACCAGGGGCTGGTATCCAACGCAGCCGCTCCTTTTGGTGGCGTAAAGCAGTCTGGGTTCGGTCGGGAAGGCGGATTCGAAGGTATCAACGAGTACCTCTATATCAAGTACATCGCAATTAATCACAAGAGCTGAATCGGCCGTAATACCGATTTTCAAGTTGGTGATACGAAATGGGCCAACCAGTTACGGTTGGCCCATTTTCATCAAAATCAGCTCTAAGTCTGGGCTTTTGACATTGCCCGCTATCGAAGACTCCTGGTCAGGATCGTGGTCGCTGGGGCCCAGTTGGTGACCTTCAGTTTGGCCCCGCTGATGCGATACCCTTTTTCAAGGATCGTGAGATTCTCGAAGGAAAGTCTTTCCACCTCAAATAGGTCATCGGCGAGTTTGGCGATCCGGCAGATGAGGGATTCCAAACTCTTTCGATCAACCGCCGATCCTCCTTTTTGTCCATCGAGGACTTGAGAACCTGGCATCGAGTCGATCAACCTTATTACGTCGGGATACTCCTGCGGATTAGCCTTTATCGTTCGCTGGCCAAGGACCTCGGTGACGAAGCCTGCGAGGCCAATCGATAAAAAGACTCCAAAGGAGATGTCATGAATGAGCTGTAGGTTAATGCTTACGCCCTTGGAGGGATCATCTGGGAGATCCTTGACCTTTGGGTCGTACTCGATACCGTAAGCGGCGAGAACCTCCTGAATTTCTTCATCATTTAGCAGCTGGGTTACCTGTCCGAGCTGGTCGTCGTGTTCGTCTGGGCCGTTTTCACGTCGCAGGCGTATTGGCCCTGATAGCGCGTTTGCGAGGACCGTCTTGGCTCTTGATGGGTCGATATTGGTTAATTCCCATAGTTCGTGTTCGGGTCTTAGACGCCACTTTGCGTAGAGTGCCATGTTGCCTAGCGCCATGGCGGCACTTTCTGGAAATGCAAAGTACGGTATCGTTTTCGACCCCGAGGTGAGTGCGTTTGGAACAGAGGACAGTGCGAGGAAGTTAGCCAGCACGGGCTTAGTCGAATCGTCGGGTTGGGCGGCGGCCACCTTGCTGACGGCCTCTGCGACGGCAATTACCGCGTGTGCGGCCGTAGCCGAGGCGGAATCAAACACCGCCGAGGTGGAGGTTGAATCACTCGAGCTAAGGACCATCGGGTCCAAGGTCACCGTTGGAATGTAGGAGACTATTACCGAGTCGATGGCCGGGTCGCCCAACACGATATCTAAAGCTCCGCCGAAGGATTCGGGACTTGATTGGTTGGAAAGCTCTACCGGATTGCTTACCCTTCCGCTGGACCCCACTAAGTCCCGCAGCAGTTTTTGTGAATTTTCAGAGAGGGTTGGTATCTCCAAGCCGACAGCCTTGCAGGCATCTGCTACCAGTGGTGATGGACCCCCTGAGTTTGAAAGAATCGCTACCCTGTTACCTTTCGGAAGGGGCTGGTTCACGATCGCTTGAGCTAGCTCGAATAGCTGCTCTAGGGTATCGACCCTCAATACGCCGGTCTGTTCGAAGAGTGCCTCGACCGCCATGTCATTTGGTAGGATCAATTCGAGGGACGACATGGTCTCAATGCTTTTTGATTGGTACCGCTTTGACTTGACTGCGATGATCGGTTTTGTGCGAGATACCCTCCTCGCTACCCTTGCGAAGGTCCGTGGATTACCAAAGTCTTCGATATACAGCATGACCACTTTGGTGTTAGGATCGGTCTCCCAGTAGTTGAGGAGGTCATTACCCGAGATGTCCGCCTTGTTCCCCGAGGAGACGAAGGTCGCCATTCCGAGGCCCCTCCGTCTCGCCTCTTCGAGGATAGCGAGGGAGAGTGGACCCGACTGAGCGTGCAGGCTAGCCCCACCACGCAGTATGGGAAATGGACTCAAGGATGCATTTAGGGATATTTCAGGTGTTGAATTTGCGATCCCCATCGAGTTGGGTCCCACGATCCTCATCCCATTGCGACGGGCTAACCTGACGAGTTGCCTCTCGTATTCTTTACCCTCTTCGGAAGATTCTGAAAACCCCGAACTCATGATTACGAGCTCTCCGACCTTCGCCTCCGCAGCATCTAGTACCACCTCCTCGATTTTGTCCTGACCCACGGCGATGATCGCAACGTCGACCCTGTCTGGTACCTCGGTAAGTTTGCCGTAGGCCCTCACCCCTGCGACGGAGTGCGCATTTGGATTGATCGGGTAGACACAACCTGAAAAGCCAGCGGCGAGTATGTTAGCCATTACTCGATGCCCAATCGAGCCAGGTCTTCTCGAAGCACCTACTACCGCTACCGTTTTGGGATTAAGTAGGCGAGAGATGTTTTTTTCCAGTGCCAAGCGCTCTCTTCGATACATCGCTGAAATGGACTCTTCGGTGGTCGAAATGTCGAAGGTAACCCTTACTACGCCGTCTTGGAACACCCTCTTGTCCGAAAAGCCTGCGTCGTGAAACACCCGAAGCATCTTGGAGTTTTCTGGTAATGTATCGGCTACAAAACGGGTGATTCCGTTTTCTTTTGCCGCCGCCGCAAGGTGCTCGAGCATTAGGGAAGCTAGGCCCCTGCCTTGGTGGGCGTCGTCCACCAGGAATGCCACCTCGGCGACTGAAGAACCTGGGATGCGGTCATACCTACTTATCGCGATTATTTCTTGACCTAGCAGCGCCACCAGTGCTAAGCGGTCGACGTAATCAACATTGACGAATCGCTCGAGCATCGTGGGCGTTAGTTTTGGGAGGGGGGTAAAGAAGCGGAAATAGATAGTTTCGGGACTCAGCCTCGAATGTAGGGCCTCAACCCGATCGGCGTCCTCGGGCTTTACCGGTCTGACATAGACCGTAGAGCCGTCCGCAATGACGACGTCGGTCTCCCAGCGGCTGGGATACTGTGGGATTGAATCTGGCACTTCGTGTGCCTCCATTTCTTGAACTGTGCCATATCGGCGCGGTCAATTCCCCCCAGAAAATGACTGTTGCGTCACTGATGTGCCGTTAGAGGGCGACCCATGGGAGTGTGTGGACGAAGGGTCGAGGGTTTCTTTCGCCTTGGAGCCCCGGGATCGATCCACCATCTCGGCGAGGGTATACGAGTGCAGGTGGCTCCTCATATGAGCTCCAACCTCCGACCAGACGCCTAGCAGGACGCACTGACCTTCGTGCTCGCAAGCGCCGTTTTCGTGGGGCTCTCCGAAATCGCCAGCTACGATCGGACCGTCTACCGCCGAAACGATCTGGGCAAGAGTAATCTCAGACGGCGGCCTGGCAAGAACGTAACCGCCTCCGACGCCCCTTTTCGAGCGCACGAGGCCAGCACCTTTCAGAGCTAAGAGAATTTGCTCGAGATAAGGTTGCGGAAGACCCGTCCTCTCTGCCACTTCGTGGACTGAGGTTGGGCCCGGTTCATCTTGATGCAATGCCAAGGACAGCAGAGCCCTTGATGCGTAGTCACCTCTAGTCGACACCTTCACTGCTCCATCGTAGTCAGATTGGGTCGGGTATTTTGATTTGGCCCAAAATGATATTCATTTGTCGCAATTAACAGCCAGCCAAGGTCGGATGTATACCACTGTGACATTCAGCTTGAGTGGGCTTGAGTGGGCTTGAGTGGGCTTGGGTGCCTTCGGGCCGTTGGTATCTTCGGCCGGTTGGATCGTTGTTTTATCGTCTATTCGGACAGCAAGTAGCGGTTGTCCAGCCGGATAGGAGATTTTTGAACTGTTTGGATAGTCGTTTTGGAACTGAAGCTTCCTTTGGCAAGAGTTTCGTATGACCTTATGGGGCCCACAGTGGCCCATTTTGACTTGAATCGATTGCCTTGCCGACACTCAGAAGGGCTGCTAAGCAAAGTTGCCATAGGCGTTAAAGCGGCCATCGGTGTTATGTTATCTCATATGGTAGAGATGGATTCAGGTCCGGCAGAACAGTGGTGTATCCCGGACTATTCCGGAGCGTGTCTATCGAATCTGCTCCCTGCGGTCATTTATAGGCTGGCTAACGGCGGACATCGAGGGTCCATCCCGGCTCCGGACCGTTTTCGGCGTGAGGTTATTAGGGCCGGATCTGCCGACCCGAGTGAGTCGAGCTGGCTTCCATCAGAGCTCGATGGCCTAGATCAAATAGTCGTATTTGTCGTTGATGGCTTAGGCTCCTCTCAGCTCGAAGAGCGCCTCGTTGACCTGGAGACGTTGGGTTCCCTCAAGAGGATCACCATCGATTCGGTGGCGCCCACTACCACTGCGAGCGCCCTCACTTCTATTACTACCGGCCTCCCTCCCTCCCTGCATGGACTGGTCGGCTACAGGATGCGCGTCGGACCTAGGAGTGTTATGAACACCCTCAGATGGTCTACGGGCGCCAAGAAGTCTTCTATGGATGTCAATCCATACCGGATAGCGCCGGTTGAGCCCTTTTTTGGCCTTCACCCGGCGGTAGTAACGAAATCAGGACTCGAAAAATCTGAGTTTTCATTGGCCCACCTC
>JAKAPB010000141.1:0-2164 GCA_021823045.1 Actinomycetes bacterium
ATGGGTGGAGCCGCAGTATCCATAGTCGGACTCGCTTCCACTGACAGCAAGTGGATCCAGCCGGCGATGCTTGAAAAAATCCGTCAGGCGAAATCGATAGTCGGTTCGAGCAGCAAGATTGCCAAGCTTTCTTGGCTAATAGAGCCAAATCAGGAAGTCTTCGCATTTCCATCACCCATGGTCGATATTTTTGATCAGATTCCGGCAATGGCTAAGCCAGTAGTAGTTCTAGCTTCAGGTGATCCAGGGTTTTTCGGAATAGTTCGATTAGCAGGAGAGCGGCTTCCAAAAGACTCATTCGAAGTCTTTCCAAACGCGTCCTCTGTGGCATGGGCCTTTGCTCGCCTAGGAATCAATTGGGAAGACGCCACTGTGATCTCATTTCATGGGAGGAATCAAAATGACTCACTCGATGAGCTGGCCAGGGTACTAAATAACCCGAACGCTATGAAGTTCGCCCTTATCTCCTCACCAACCTACGACGGCCGGGCTTTAGGCCAGACAATTGCCACCATGGCAACTGATGAGTGGGAGGTCCACATCTTTTCTGAGATACTTTCGGAGCAAGAGGGCCACTTTGCCTTTTCTACCAAGGCCTTTTCTACCAAGGCCTTTTCTACCAAGGCCTTTTCTACCAAGGCCTTTTCTACCAAGGCCTTTTCTATCGAGAGCAGCCCCCGGGAATTAGAAGGTCAACTGGCAGGGGAAAATCTGGATTTCGCAGTGGTCATCGCGATCAGAAAACCGGATCGCATCGACACAATCCCTCGGCGACCAACGACTTCGTCCTCCCTTCAGGGGATTTCACACCTAACTCGACCTTCGGCTTTTTCCTCCAGTGCGTTTATAACCCAAGACAATCCTTTCACCAAACCCGAGGTCAGGGCGGTGATACTCTCAAAGCTTCAAATCGATAGGCTTGAACCACACGCCCGGCTAGTTGACCTGGGTGCTGGAGTTGGGACGGTCGGGATATCGGCGCTAGCCTTGAGACCTGACCTCATTGTCACCTTCGTCGAGAAAAATCCCCACAGGCTAGACATCATTCGCAGAAATCTCAATCTGTTCGGCTATAGCGGAAACTTAATCCAAGGTGACAATTGCGAATTTCCTGAAGTCATCTCGAACTCCGAAGCTATCTTCCTCGGTGGAGGTTTCTCTGACTTCGAAAAGATCGAGTCACAAGTCCCGCATAATTCCAGCTTCGCCGTTGCCTCCGCCTCATTAGACCACGCAAACAGGGCCGGAGCACTCTTGGGAAATCTATGCCAAGTATCAGTATCTCATTCTGTGAGCCTGGTCGACGGGACACTTCGTTTAGTCTCCGATAACCCGGTCTTTATCTCCTGGAGAGAAGTAAACCAACATGACACATAAGAACACCGCTGGGACACCCAGGTTGATCTGCCTTTATCTTTCGGAAAAGGGGCGAGTTTTAGCCAATAGGATATCTCCCACGACCCTACCTTTGTCCGAAGTGAAAATTGGCGAGGTCTTCACCAGCTTCGACCAGATTGTATTTGTAACTACGGCGGCGATTGCGGTAAGGTCAATAGCCCCGCACATTAGCTCAAAGGCTACGGACCCTTCGGTGGTATGTGTTGATGAAGATGGCAGCTATGCCATACCACTCCTCGGTGGCCATCGGGGAGCAAACAGACTTGCCAAAACGATAGCGGCGACTATTGGGAGCGAGCCAGTCATTACAAATCCATCCGACCGAAACAACACCTACACCCTGAACAGTTTCGCCGGATATCATGCCGTCGGCGATATAGCCCACTTTCAAGCTCAATTGAACTCCGGGATCGTCCCAAGAGTCACAAATTCGACAGGCTGGCCCCTCCCTGGGGCATTAGCCGATTCAGCCACTTCGGACGACGGTCCAGAAATCCTAATTTCAATCACGAGGCCCGACTTAGCGCACCTTAGGCTGGTTGGATCGGTCCAACTCATCCCCGAATTACTCGTGGTGGGAGTCGGGTGCTCCAGCGATGCGACCCCGGACGAAGTCGCCTCGGCAATAGAGGCTACGATGATCGAGTCAAATCTAGCCAACGAAGCTATCCACACCTTCGCAACGATTGATATTCGAAAAGATCACCCGGCCATTGTCGCCCTAAACCACCCAACCGTCTTCTTCGATAGCTCCCAGCTAGCCCGA
>JAKAPB010000141.1:2174-5960 GCA_021823045.1 Actinomycetes bacterium
AGGTTCCCAATCCGAGTAGTACTGTACTTGACTCGGTTGGAAGCGCCTCCGTTGCTGAGGCGGCCGCAATCCTCGCGTCTGGATCGCCCGACGGCTTGATTGTTTCAAAGAGAAAGTTCCGGGCGGTCACCGTGGCCGTGGCCCAGCGATCAGCTAAGCCCGGCCGATTGTTTGTAGTTGGCCTTGGCCCGGGCAATCCCGACCTTAGGACATTGCAGGCCGCAAATACCATAAGTCACGCCGAAGTGGTTACCGGCTTCGGACCATACGTTGACCTCTGTAGTGACCTTCTGACTCCCAACCAGAAGGTCAAAAGGTTTCCGATTGGCGAAGAAACCCACCGAGTGGACTTTGCTATCGATTCGGCCATCGCCGGCTACGAAGTGGCACTGGTTTGCTCCGGGGACCCGGGGGTATTCGCAATGGCTAGCCTGGCCTTCGAGAGGGCAGAGATCATTGGCTTCGATCCAAAGCTAATTACCGTGGTGCCTGGGGTAACGGCGGCACTAGCGTCTTCTGCGGTCGCCGGGGCCATCCTTGGGCATGATCATGCGTATATTTCACTATCTGATCTAATGACACCGTGGAGTGTCATCGAAGAACGGGTAATCGCAGTGGCACGGGCGGACCTCGTTGCGGCATTCTATAACCCAAAATCAAGCCGAAGAATCTCGCAACTCAACAAGGCGATCGGAATCCTCGCTGAATTTAGGCCCGCAACAACGCCCGTCGTGGTAGCGAGGGCGGTAGGGAGAGACCACCAGTCGGTGAAGGTTGTCCAACTAGCTGACTTCAGTAGCGACGAGGTTGATATGGAGACACTAGTAATAGTCGGTTCAACGACATCGACCTTCGCTGGGATACGGGCGTATACCCCACGCGGATATAGCGAGAAGAAATGACCCCACAGATGCCAAGCCAGTTATGACTACACCACTCATAGGTTCAGTTAAGGCAGTAAAGGTGATGCCGATTTTTGAAATCGCCATCGCCGACTCTTGTACCGCGTGTGGCTTATGCGTTCTGACCTGCCCGACCAAGGCACTCCGGCCGTCCCCGTATCGACCGGGGTTCCTAGCCGATAACTGCACCGGTTGCCTTTACTGCCTAGAGGTTTGCCCACGGGGATCCATAAGTATCAATTGAAACCTAGAAAGCAAATGCCATGCCACATCCAATAGAGGAACAGTCGTACCAAATACTCGGGAAGCGTCTCGATTTCGCTTCATTAGATGACGACAGCGCAGAGATCATTGCACGAGTGGTCCACTCCACCGCAGATTTAGACTTTGCAAGATCTATGGCTATTACCAGCAATTTCGTCATCTCTTCGCTGAAGTTGCTCCAGGATCACAGACCAATTGTGGCCGACGTCTCGATGACAAAATTCGGTATTAGCTCCAAGGAATCGATCTCAGCAATTACGGAACAGTTTGATCTCCTGGAGAGTAGAACTCGAAGTTACTCCTCAATGTTCAAAGCGGTTAGCAACTTTTCCCCCGCAATATTCGTGGTCGGCTGCTCACCGACCTCCTTGGAGGCACTACTCGACCGCTCCGAGTTACTTGAAGGCTCGGTAGTAATTGGCATGCCTGTTGGGTTTGTGGGAGCGGCTGAATCAAAATTACGCCTGAGAAATTCGGACCTTGAATTTGTTACAAACAGTGGCGAAAGAGGTGGTTCCGCAGCCGCAGCCGCTGCGATGAATGCGCTGATCCGCATCTCTAATGGTCAGAGATACGTCAAAGATGGTCGTATTGTTGGTCCATATCAAACTGCTAACGGAGTATCAAATGAACTGGGAAACTAATTCAGCGCCGACTAATTCTACCGTTGAGGATTCGGACCGATCCAGCCTTATTCCAGACGACGTGGAGGCTATTTTCGTCATGGGGCACGGCACTAAGTCCGTTGATGGCAGGAGTCAGTTTCTCGAAGCGGTTGATCACCTGAGGGCGTCGATCAAGCAACCGGTCTTTGCGGGCTTCATCGAGCTTTGTGGGCCAAATATGTATCCGGCAATGGATGAACTTCTAGCAACTAATCCAGAATCCATAGTCGTCGCACCCCTTATCCTCCTTCCAGCTGGCCACTTGAAGGACGATGGCGCCGAACTGGTCAACTACGTGCGCACGAAGTCGCCTCAGGTAGATGTGGCATATGCCCGAGACCTTGGCGCTCACCGCCTAATACTTGACACAATAACGGCCCGTATACATGCTGCCAATGGCGGTCCAGATGAGGCGGTCCTTCTAGTAGGGAGGGGAGCGTCAGACCCTGACGCCAACTCAGAACTTTTCAAGATATCACGGCTGGTCAAAGAGTTCGGAGGCTTCATCGAGGTCGAAACGAGTTTTGTTTCCCTCGCCCTTCCCTCGGTAATAGAAGGGTTAGATCGCTTATATTCCTTGGGTCGCCGAGACATAGTCGTGCAGCCTTACTTCCTCTACCGCGGTGCCCTATTGGATCGGATCTACGCTCAAGCAAGTCAATGGGCCACTAACCACCCGGACTGCACAATCTCGCTAGGAAAAGAGATCGGAATCGACGACAGCGTAACCCAGGTTCTAATTGAAAGAATTGCTCAGGCATCTCGAGTTCCCATACTTATGAGCTGCGATATATGCATATATCGCCATCCAATTTCACTTCGGGGTGGTAACTAGCTAAACCAGTAGCTGGGTGCCTTACCTTGATGCCCGGGGTGAACACCTCGGCACGGGCGTAGTTCTTAGCCAAATCCCTTAATTGCCATACCAACAGAGTGAAACGAGGATATCATTAGCGTGGTTTAGGCCGAGTTTCTTTTGGGGGGAAAATGGCAATAATGAACACACAGCTAAATACCTGGCTGATGCTGGATCACGCTAAGAAGCACTTTGGAGAGGTAGAGATCGTCACTCAACTATCTCCTACTTCGACCCATCGATACACTTACAGTGACATGGTCGAGCGTTGTTTTAAACTCATGAACGCTATCGAAAAGATGGGATTGGAGCCCGAATCACGGATTGCTACTATGGCATGGAACGGCTATTACCACCTGGAGTGCTACTTTGCGATACCGTCATTAGGGTACGTACTTCATACGTTGAATTCAAGGCTCTCTCCCGCCGACCTAGTTTTCATTATCAACGATGCAAATGATGAAGTAATATTTGCTGCTCCTGACCTTTTGCCACTGCTAGAAGCAATTCAGGATGACATACCTACGGTAAAGAGATTCGTCGTTTTATGCGACAAGCTTCCAGCAACCACCTTGCGGGGAGCGATATCGTACGAGGAACTTATTGCGGATGAGGAGGCGACCCACTCCGTCTTAGATATCCCCGAAGACACGCCCTCCAGCCTCTGCTACACGTCTGGTACCACAGGAAGACCCAAGGGCGCTCTATACACCCACCGGTCAACTTACCTCCACGCTCTCGGAGTGGCCCTGCCTAGCGGAATGGGCATCTCACCAAGCGATGCTGTGCTCCCAATTGTGCCAATGTTCCATGCAAACGCCTGGGGCTGCGTCCACGCCTCGGTAATAGTTGGAGCCAAGATTGTCTTCGCAGCGACTCCCCTTGACCCTGTAAGCCTCGTAGATTTCTTAACCGAAGAAGAGGTGACCTTAGCCGCCGGAGTACCAACGGTTTGGATTCAGCTAGCCGAAGAACTTTCACGCCGCAAAGTCAACTTGCCGATGCTGAGAGAAATCGTCTCCGGGGGGTCGCAACCACCGAGGCCCCTCATCGAGAGGTATCGGGAAGAATTCGGTATTCCAATCACTCAGGCTTGGGG
>JAKAPB010000142.1 GCA_021823045.1 Actinomycetes bacterium
ATAACGCACGACTGCGTCCATCTCCGCGCCCAACAGATCGGTTACCTTACCTTTGCCCTCGTCACCCCATTGGGTTCCGAGCACGACTGTGGCTGGCAATTCTGCCTCCCGTTTCAAGCCCCACTAAGTGTGCGCCAACTTTGGCTATGAAAGCTCAAGACGGTCGGGATTCGATGGGTCAAAATCGACCGTAATTCTTTCCCCTTCAGCGTAGCGAGAACCAAGGACCGCCTGTGCAACCTGGTTCGCTACCTCCCTCTGTATAACTCGTCTTAGCGGTCTTGCACCAAAGACCGGATCATATCCCCACTGGGCCAAACGATCCTTAGCCTTGTCGGTGACGTAAAGCTCGAAACGTCTCTCTTTAAGCCTCTCAGATAGCTCTGTTAGCTGGATATCCACGATCGAACGAATCTCGTCTTGGGTGAGCGGTTGAAACTTTATGATCTCGTCGATCCTATTGATGAACTCGGGCTTGAAGAATGCGGTCGGATCTATTGTCAAATTTGAAGTCATGATCAGAACCGAGTTGGTAAAGTCCACCGTCCTGCCTTGACCATCGGTAAGTCGACCGTCATCCAAGACCGCGAGTAGCACGTTGAACACGTCGGGGTGGGCCTTCTCGATCTCATCGAGCAGGATCACCGCATAAGGCCTTCGCCTTATCGCCTCGGTCAGCTGACCGCCCTCGTCGTATCCGATGTACCCCGGGGGAGCGCCTACGAGCCGAGCCACGTTGTGCGACTCCTGGTATTCCGACATGTCTATTCTGATCATCGCTCGTTCGTCGTCGAAGAGAAACTCGGCTAATGTCCTCGCCATCTCGGTCTTTCCGACCCCGGTCGGACCGATGAACAGGAACGACCCGATCGGTCTGTTCGGGTCAGATAGCCCAGCCCTCGAACGACGAATCGCACCAGAAAGGACTTCTATCGCCTGATCTTGACCGATCACCCTCTTGTGCAAGAACTCTTCCATCGAAAGGAGCTTTTCCGCCTCCCCTTCCAACAACTTCGACACCGGCACGCCGGTTGAGCGTGCAACTACCTCGGCAATATCCTCGGCGTCGACCTCCTCCTTCAACATCCGGCGCCTGGACTGCAGCAACATCAGGTCCTGTGATGCCCTCTCGATCTCGGCTTGAATAGTCGGTAGGTCGCCATAGCGGACTTCGGAAGCCTTAGCTAGGTTGCCCTCCCTCTCGAAGCGATCCGCCTGGGACTTCAGCGATTCCAGGTTCTCCTTTAGCTGTCCGATCTTTGCGATAGCATCCTTTTCGCTCCTCCACTGTGCCAGCATCGAGAGGGACTGCTCCTTTAGGTTTGCGAGTTCCTCTTCGAGCCTGGCTAGACGCTCCTTGGAAGCTGGATCGGACTCTTTTGAAAGGGAGATCTTCTCCATCTCGAGCTGTCGAATTTTCCGTTCGACTACGTCGACCTCGGTTGGCATGGAGTCGATCTCGATGCGCAGCCTAGATGCCGCTTCGTCGATCAAGTCGATCGCCTTGTCCGGCAAGAAGCGATCGGCGATATACCTGTCCGACAGGACCGCTGCGGCGATTAGTGCCTCGTCTTTTATCCGAACTCCGTGATGTATCTCATATCGCTCCTTGAGCCCACGAAGGATCGCAATCGTGTCGTCGACGCTCGGCTGATCGACAAGGACCTTTTGAAACCTTCTCTCGAGTGCTGGGTCCTTTTCGATGTACTTCCGGTATTCATCGAGAGTCGTTGCGCCGATCATCTTTAGTTCGCCACGAGCGAGCATCGGCTTCAACATGTTCGAAGCGTCCATAGCACCCTCTGCGTTTCCCGCACCGACTACCGTGTGCATCTCGTCGATAAAGGTGATCACTTCGCCCTCGGCATCGGTTATCTCCTTGAGCACCGCCTTGAGCCTCTCTTCGAACTCCCCGCGATACTTTGCCCCGGCGACCATAGCAGAGAGGTCCAAGGCGACTAGCCTCTTTCTCTTCAGCGACTCTGGAACGTCGCCTTCGACGATCCTCGTAGCGAGGCCCTCGACGATCGCAGTCTTGCCCACCCCGGGTTCACCGATCAGTACTGGGTTATTCTTCGTCCTACGGCTCAAGACCTGGATGACCCTCCTGATCTCGTCGTCTCGACCGATGACCGGATCGATCTTAGATCGTCTAGCGAGTTCGGTGAGATCACGCCCATAACGCTGTAGGGCCTGGAAAGTCTCTTCTGGGTTCTGAGATGTCACCCGGTGGGAACCACGGACCTCCTTCAACGCATCGAGAAGGGCGGCCTTGTCCACTCCGATAATCGGTCCCATCTGCAGGAGTAGGTGCTCGACCGAAAGGTAGTCGTCACCCATAGCTTCTCGTTCTTTATCAGCCTGTTCCAACAGCGCGTAGGTCGCCCTGGAAACCTGAGGAGAAGTACCGTATGCCTTGGGGATCTTCGCTAGCCGGTCGTTAACCTTGTTCCGAATGCTCGTTGTCGACTGACCGATCTTGGCCAAGGTCGGCAGTGTTACCCCGTCGTCTTGGGACAGCAGGGCCAAGAGCAGGTGATCGGGAGTGACCTCCGGGTTA
Organism: Actinomycetes bacterium; assembly: GCA_021823045.1. The sequence goes on from JAKAPB010000142.1 coordinate 2,561, forward strand.
GCGGCGGTTTTGGCTAGGTTGGTCGCTCCCGAGAATGCTTCCTGGGTCTTAATTGTCCACAGAGACGAATCAGCAGCACTCAAAATACCATTCTCCTATTCTCTATCGGCCCCCAAAACGATCCGCAGTAACGCACTTTTTGAATGAAGTAATTGTTGTTCGAAACAAAAGGAAATAGCTAGATCCGAAACTACCTAATCCCGCCTAGTGTCCCTATGTCTTTGAAATAGCACGACGGCCTGGGACAAAGGAACTAGGTCCCGACGGTACTGCTTGTGGGTCTTTTCAACCATCAGCTGGGTGTTGGACTCCGCGACTTCGAGCTCATCTTTGAGCCTGGCGACTTCCGCCTCAAGGTCCAGCACTCGTTTTACGCCCTCTAGGTTCAGTCCCGAATTGGTGAGGTCCATGATCCTTCTGAGTCGGGATATGTCCGCCTCGGAATATCGCCTAGATCCGCCACCGGTTCTTTGTGGATCCAAGAGACCTTTTCTCTCGTAAAGCCTCAGGGTCTGAGGGTGGATACCTGCAATCTCCGCAGCGACCGAGATGACATAGACCGCTCTCATCTGTCGATGCGACTCGTTGAACTGACTAGCTTCCATCGTATTCTCCGCCTAAATGCAACTAACTAGAGCAACAACTAAAATGCGCCTAACTTCCCTCTCGGATTCTGGGCCAAAGTCTTCTGCAACTGCTCGACCGCCTTGATCTGTTCCCGATCAAGATCCGTCGGCACCAGTATCTCCACCGTCACCAAAAGATCCCCGACCTGGGTCTTTGCCGCCGCATGAACCCCACGACCCTTGACCCTAAAGGTCTGGCCGGACTTTGTACCGGGTGGAACCTTCAAGGTCACCGGGGTATCCAACGTCGGGACAGAGATCGAGGCGCCTAAGGTCGCCTCGGCAAAAGTAATCGGGACACTCAAGGTCAGATCCTTGCCACGCCGACCGAAATGCTTGTGCCCAGAGACTAGGACCTTGACCAGCAGATCGCCACTGGGACCCCCTGCCTTGCCTGGTCCTCCACGGCCCTTGACCCGAATCTTTTGACCAGATTCGACACCAGCGGGAATTCGCACCCTGACGTTTCTCGTCTTGGTGTCCACTCCTGATCCGCCACAGACAGAACACGGCGATTCGATCCTCGTTCCCCGTCCACGACAAGCCGGACAAGGCTGGGAGAATGAGAAAAACCCTTGATTGTCCGATACCGTCCCCTTGCCCTGGCACCTAGCGCAGGTGACGGGTGTCGTCCCGGGCGCAGCACCGGTCCCGGCACAAGCGGCACACGCCGCTTCGCCGACGACCATTACCGAGGTAGTAACCCCCGCTACAGCGTCTTCGAAACTGAGGTGTACTTCGGCCTCTTGATCGGCCCCACGCTGTGGTCCGGTCCCCCTTGAGCGACCCCTATTGAACAGCCCGCCAAATAGATCGCCAAGGTCGTCGACCTTGAAGCCTTGCCCAAAATCACCAGCCATGTTCGCCATCGGACCTTGGGCTTTTACTTCGTCGTACTCTTTCCTTTTTGCTTCGTCACCTAGAACCTCATAGGCTCCGGAGATCTCCTTGAATCGTTCCTCAGAACCGGGATTAGCGTCGGGGTGGTACTGCTTGGCTAGCTTGCGGTAGGCCCTAGTAATCTCTTTGTCCGTAGCAGTCTTAGAGACACCTAAGACCTTGTAGTAGTCCTTCTCGAACCACTCCCGCTGTGGAGCCATCTCTACTCCCCGCCACTAACCTTCACCATCGCCGGCCGAAGAACCCGACCCTTCCAGCTGTATCCCGAACGGAACACTGCGACCACGGTCGGAGCGCCTTCGCCCTCTTCGTGCATCACCGCTTCGGCCTTGTTCGGATCGAAGGGCTCGCCCTGGGGCGAGAGAATCTCTAGTCCCTCTTTTTCTAGCACCTCGTAAAAGGCAGAAGATATCTGTGCGAGAGTCTTAGCGGTCTCCTCCGAGCCGCCTTCGCTTACCGAGTGACCCAGTGCGAGCTCCAACACATCCAGAGCCGGAATGAGCCTCTTTGCGAGGACCTCTCCTCCTCGTTCGGAGAGCTCTTCAGCGTGTCGCTGGGATCTCTTCTTGAAGTTCTCGAACTCCGCCTGGAGCCTCTGCAAAGAGGCCAAGTAGTCATCCCTCTGCTTGATGATTTCCACCACCTCTTCCAAGGTGTAGTCTTCGGGAGTCGGATTCGACTCCTCGAGGACTACTTCAGGCTGATCTTCGACTGCTAGCTCAGAGAGGTCATCGGGGATCGAAGCATCGAAGACAACCTCTTCGATGGTCTCTTCTGGCTCCTCTTGATTCTGAGACCCGTCACCAAAATCTGGCACTGCTACCTACTCTCCTTTAGGCTCATCTACGATTTCGGCATCGACAATCTCATCGTCTTGGGCTGACGTTGCTTGCCCTTCCGCCTGGGCGTTCTTAGAGGCTTCCTCATAGAGACGCTGGCTAAATCCTTGGGATGCGGTCATCAAAGACTCCGTTGCGGTCTTGATCGCAGCGACGTCGGATCCCGATATCGCGGTCTTCAAACTTGCTAGAGCCTCTTCAACCTTCTCCTTCTCTGGCCCAGAGAACTTGTCGCCCTGCTCCTTGAGCAAGGTCTCGGTCTGATAGACCAATGTGTCGGCGTTATTGCGCACCTCGGCCTCGTCACGGCGGGCCTTATCCTCAGCGGCATGGGCTTCGGCGTCTTTCACCATCCGGTTGATGTCGTCTTTCGACAGCGTCGTCGAACCGGTGATCGTGATCGACTGCTCCTTGTTGGTTGCCCGATCCTTAGCCGACACATGGACGATCCCATTGGCATCGATGTCAAAGGTGACCTCGATCTGGGGGATGCCCCGTGGTGCTGGCGGCAAGCCGACCAACTGGAACTTACCTAGGGTCTTGTTGTACATCGCCATCTCACGCTCACCCTGCAAGACGTGGATCTCCACAGAAGGCTGATTGTCGTCTGCGGTCGTAAAGACCTCGGTCTTCTTAGTCGGGATCGTGGTGTTCTTCTCGATAAGTCTGGTCATGACGCCACCTTTAGTCTCGATTCCGAGGCTAAGTGGGGTAACATCCAACAACAAGACGTCTTTTACTTCACCCTTGAGAACCCCTGCTTGTATAGCGGCTCCGACTGCGACTACTTCATCTGGGTTGACACCCTTATGTGGCTCGTGACCGGTCATCGAGACGACGAGGTCGTGGATAGCTGGCATCCGGGTAGAGCCGCCGACCATCACCACGTGGTCGATCTTGTCGGTAGTTAGTCCAGCGTCTTTGATCGCCTGCTCAAAGGGACCTTTACAGGCTAGCGTCAGATCGGCGGTCAACTCCTGGAACTTGGAGCGGGT
>JAKAPB010000143.1 GCA_021823045.1 Actinomycetes bacterium
GCCCATCAGGCATCTAGAAGCAAAAGTTGCGGTGATCGCCGGAATTTTTGATGACATGATGGGCTTGGTTGTGATTGCGTGCCTGGCGGCAATGATGACCAACTCATCCCATGGATTGATTTCGCTGGTAGCCAGCCTGTTAGTAGTAGTCCCTAGCTACATTCTCAGAAGCAAAATGGCAAACGCAGGGCGCGGGTTTGGCACGGTCGGACGGTATGCCTTTGTGTCTGCGCTACTTCTAACGGCGGTCATGCTGTGGTTGGGATTTGGCATCACGCTCGCAATGGGCGGCTTTGTGGCAGGTGTTTTTTCTGGAACGGTGCTCACTGGCACTGAGCGTGCCGGTTTGCGTAAGGTCTGCATGATGCTCGGGCCCCTATTCCTTGTGTCTATCGGGCTGCTTGCAAATGTGGAGCGCGGAGTGTCATTGGCTGAAGCGGGTGGGGTCATAGTTCTTGCCGCTGCATTGATATTGGCAAAGGGGGCCAATGCCCTGGCAATTGGACACCGTGTCGAAGATCGGGTCCTCTACTGGTTTTCCATGGTGCCCAGGGCGGAGGTTGCCGGAATAGGCCTGGACCTCGTCTCTCCGAGGATATCTGCAAATTTCGAACTGCAGGCCATTTTGGCGGTGGTAGTCACCTCACTGGTCGCGCCCTTTGTCATAATTCACAGAGGTCGGAGAATTAGTCCAGCTGGAGGGTCCTGATAGCCTTGAAGCTGTCGTCGAATTCGTAGATTATCGGCACGCCATTCGGCAGCTCCAGATCGAGAATCTCCTCATCACCGATGTTTTCGAGGTGTTTTATCATTGCTCTGAGTGAATTGCCGTGCGCTGACACGAGGACATTCTTACCATCCATCAGATCGGGCACTATCGAGTCGAAAAAATACGGCAACATTCGTTCTAAAACGTCTTTAAGGCATTCACCTAGCGGAAGAAGATCGGGAGCAAGACTGCGATATCTCTGGTCAAACCTCGGATGCCTCTCATCGCCCCATTCCAGCAACGGCGGACGTACGTCATAGCTGCGTCGCCAAATCCGTACTTGGTCTGCGCCGTGTATAGCAGCCATTTCCGCGCGATTGAAGCCCTGCAGGGCACCGTAGTGTCTCTCGTTGAGCCTCCAGTGTTTGTATACAGGTACCCACGATGCGCCATAGGCGTGGAGGGTGGCGTCGACAGTTCTTATTGCCCGCAGCAGTACCGACGTGTGTACGACATCGATAGGAATTTTTGCTTCTAAAAGGCGCCTTCCCGCTTCATACGCCTCCTCGACTCCCTTGTCCGTAAGATCAACGTCGATCCATCCAGTAAATCGCTCCTCGAAGTTCCAAGTACTTTGACCGTGACGGAGAAGTATCAATCGTGCCATGCTCGCAGGAAAGCTCCCGTTTCTAGAAGTTCGATCTATCAACTTGCGTAAAGAGCTACGAAAGCGCACTGCTGTGCCTTTTCGCGAATCTCACGCGGAAGATCCTAGCTCTGATAATTGCTCAGCTTGGATTTCAGCTCGCGTGTGACATTCTAATGAACACGTGTCATGCTTGAGCCCAATTGAGATTTTTGAGTTTCTAGCGTTCTTTAGTCCGCAAATAGGGTATGCAAGAGCGCTAATAGCCGTGGACTAGGCAGAAAATTGGACCGAGGAGGCAAATCTGGTCCTACATTCACTACTGGGGCTTTAGTAATTTAATTATCGGAATTATAGAAAAGTTGATATAGAGTCACTCAACTTAGATATAATGGGTAATGTAATTTTTTCGCTTTTATAAGGAGGCCTCAAAGTGCCAAAGGCCGTAGGCATAGACTTAGGAACCACCAACTCGGTTGTGAGTGTACTCGAGGCAGGCGAACCTGTTGTGATTCCCAATGCGGAAGGTGGTCGCACTACACCGTCGGTGGTTGGTTTCGCTAAGAATGGCGAAGTGTTGGTTGGTGAGGTGGCGAAGCGGCAAGCCATCACCAATCCGGATCGGACGATTCGTTCAGTTAAGCGACATATGGGCACCAACTGGACTCTCGACATTGACGGGAAGGCGTATACTCCTCAAGAAATCTCAGCAAGAATTCTTTCAAAGCTGAAGCGGGATGCAGAGAGCTACCTGGGCGACACTGTGAGCCAGGCGGTGATAACGGTTCCGGCATATTTTGATGATGCCCAGAGAACGGCAACGAAGGAAGCGGGCCAAATAGCGGGCTTGGAGGTCCTCAGGATCATCAACGAGCCCACCGCCGCAGCCCTGGCATACGGGTTGGACAAGGAAGGCCAGGAGCAGACAGTGCTTGTCTTCGACCTGGGCGGAGGAACGTTCGATGTCTCAATCCTGGAGATCGGTGAAGGTGTGTTCGAAGTCAAATCGACCTCCGGAAACACTCACCTCGGTGGAGATGACTGGGATCAAAGGGTTATCGATTGGCTTGTGAAGTCATTCAAAGATACCGAGGGCGTTGATCTTTCGGCCGATAAGATGGCCCTCCAGCGCCTCAAGGAGGCTGCGGAAAAAGCAAAGATTGAACTCTCTTCGGTACAGGAGACCAACATCAATTTGCCGTTCATCACTGCGACGTCGGAGGGGCCGAAGCACCTAGACTTCAAGCTCACTCGGGCAAAGTTCCAGGAGCTGACCGGCGATCTCACGGAAGCTTGCCGTGGTCCTTTCGAGCAGGCCATCAAAGACGCTGGCTTGAGCAAGGACCAGATCGATCACGTCATTCTTGTCGGTGGCTCGACGCGCATGCCCGCGATACAGGACTTGGTGCAGTCACTTACGGGCAAAGAGCCGCACAAGGGCGTAAACCCGGATGAGGTCGTCGCGGTGGGCGCGGCAGTGCAGGCCGGAGTCCTTAAAGGCGAGGTCAAAGATGTCTTGCTACTTGACGTGACACCACTAAGTCTTGGGATCGAAACCAAAGGTGGTGTGATGACCAAGCTAATTGAAAAGAACACCACCATTCCGACGCGCCGCTCGGAAGTCTTTACAACTGCGGATGACAACCAACCCTCAGTTGAAATCCATGTTCTCCAGGGTGAGCGCGAGATGGCAATGTATAACAAAACGCTTGGGAAGTTCCAGCTTGTTGGATTGCCGCCGGCTCCCAGGGGTATTCCACAGATCGAAGTCACCTTTGACATCGATGCAAACGGAATAGTGCACGTGTCAGCCAAGGACCGTGCCACCAATCAGGAGCAGTCGATCACTATTACAGGCCAGTCCACGCTATCCAAGGATGATATCGAGCGGATGGTCAAGGATGCTGCAGCTCACGCGGAAGATGACAAGAGGCGAAAGGAAGAGGCGGAGACGCGCAATAATGCCGACACTCTGGTTTATCAGACGGAGAAGCTGCTTAAGGATCAAGGCGAGAAGATCTCCGGGCCGGAGAAGGAGTCGGTCGAGAGTGCTCTCGCGACGTTGAAGAAAGCGCTCGAGGGCAGCGACATCGAGTCCATCAAGAATGCGACCGAGGGTCTAATGACCGCAAGCCAGTCCTTCACTCAGAAGCTTTACGAAGAGGCATCGAAGAGTGCGGGTGCTGCCCAGCAAACCGGTGAAGGAGAATCCAGTCCATCATCCTCCGACGAGGAGATCGTCGATGCCGAGATCGTTGACGAGGACAAGAATTAGAAGTATTGGGTATCTGAGGGGGCCCGCACGGGCCTGCCTCAGACGCAGCGGGGTAAGGAAAAGATGAGTGAATTTGAAAATGACAACTCCGAAGTGCCCGAGGAGGGTTTCGAGATACCCGATGACCTTTCTTCTTTGGATCAGCCAGGGGAGGACGGACTGCTAGCCGAGGAGGCCGCGGATGAGGGGATCGCGGGCGACGACTTGATCGAGAAGCTCACCGCCGAACGTGATGACTATCTTAGGACTCTCCAGCAGACGGCGGCAGACTTCGACAACTACCGCAAGCGTGTCACCAGGCAGTTCCAGGATGCGGGTGACCAAAAGGTGGAGAGCCTCGTCCTCAAGCTGCTTCCAGTGCTTGACAACATCGAACTTGCTTTGACGCATTCCAAGGAGAATCCCGAACTGCTATCGGCGCTTTCACAGATTTCAGGTGGACTTATGGACACCCTGGCAAAAGAGGGGCTCGAGATCATCGGTGAAGCCGAGGTGGACTTTGATCCCACCTGTCATGATGCGGTCATGCACGAGCCGGGCGATGGAACGGCGAAGGTGTCGGAAGTGCTTCGATCTGGGTACAAGTGGAAGCAAAGAGTGATTCGCCCGGCCATGGTAAAGGTAGTCGGACAAGGATAAGGGGTAGGGCTGAGAAATGGCTCCACAGCGCGAGTGGTTTGAAAAGGACTACTACAAGGTGCTCGGCGTTTCGAATTCGGCGACCGACAAAGAGATCACTCGTGCGTACCGGAAGTTGGCCAAGCAATATCACCCCGATGCGAACACAGGCAAAGAGGATCTTTTCAAAGACGTCTCAGCTGCATACGACGTTTTAGGCGATCCCGCCAAGCGCAAGGAGTATGACGAGGTCAGATCGATGGCGGCTTCGGGAAATTTTGCTGGAGCTGGCCCTACCGGCGGGCAAGCAGGATGGGGTGGGGCCCGAGTCGAGGATCTAAGTGATTTAATCGGAGGGTTGTTCAACAGGGGAAGTCGCCGTTCAAGTGGCACGCGCGGCCCCGTCAGGGGATCTGACCTCGAGGTTGAAGCTCACATTGGTTTTGAGGACGCTGCAAACGGGGTCACGACCACGTTGAACATGGTCTCAGACGTTACGTGTGGCACGTGCCACGGAACGGGAAGCGCACCGGGTACTTCGCCCGTCGTTTGCGCGCGTTGCCAGGGAACTGGGTCAGTCTCCGACAACCAGGGCTACTTTTCTTTTTCGTTGCCATGTCCGGCGTGCGGTGGACGTGGAATCCGGATCGAGAAGCCTTGCCCCACGTGTCGCGGAACCGGCGTGGAGTCCAAGAGCCGCCAGATCAAGGTGAAGATACCTCACGGAGTCGACGATGGATCAAGGATTCGGCTCAAAGGCAAGGGAAGCGCAGGAGCCAATGGCGGTCCAGCAGGTGATCTCTATGTCACCATTCACGTTTCGCCTCACAAGCTCTTTTCAAGGAGAGGTGCGGATCTGCTTCTGACCGTTCCCATAACCTTTGCCGAAGCAGCGCTCGGAACCGCAATTAGGGTTCCGACACTCGACGGCCAGGTGACACTGCGTGTTCCCCCAGGAGCGCGCTCGGGGTTGACACTGCGGGCGAGATCCAAAGGGCTGCCCAAAAGTGGAAGAACCGAGGAGCTGGGAGATCTGCTCGTGACACTGGAAATAGACGTGCCGAAGCACCTTACAGACGAGCAGCGAAAAGCGGTCGAGGAGTATGGCAAAGCTACGCAGGAGTCTCCCAGGAAGTATTTGGAGGTTGAGTCAAATGCTAGAACATGATGGGTATCTTCAGCCTAAAACTGGCGGTCTGAAGGCGGTCTACGTCATCTCTGTCGCCGCCGAGCTTGCTGGCATGCATCCTCAGACTCTGAGAATCTATGAGAGAAGGGGACTGGTGTATCCAATTAGGACCGACGGCGGCTCGCGACGCTATTCCGAGGAAGATGTCAGGCGGCTCCGCCGGATCCAGGAGCTCACGAACTCTGGACTCAATCTCGAGGGCGTAAAGAAGCTCATGGAACTTGAGGGCGAGATCCAGTCGCTAAAAGAGGAACTCGAGGTAACGAAGGCCGAACTCAAAAGGCAGCGAGAGGAGACCGATCGGCTGTACAAGCGGGAGATCGTTCCCTTTTCGCATGGCCTTAAGGTTTTCACTAATTTTCTGGGGCGAAGTTAATCGGAGCGCAGCTTAAATGAGGAGTTGAGAGATGGCTGGCACAGATCCGAACCGATGGACCATCAAGACTCAAGAGGCCATAGGCGAGGCA
>JAKAPB010000144.1 GCA_021823045.1 Actinomycetes bacterium
CCGATCTATCGACCGGAGTTCCTTGGGATCTTCGAAAAGACATACCATATCTTGCCTATGACCAAGTCGATTTTGATGTGGTCGTCGGTAGCGTTGGAGATACTTTCGATAGATATGCGGTTAGGTTCAATGAGATACTGGAGTCGAACCGAATTGTCGCCCAAATAATCGACATGATGCCTAAGGGAGACTACAAGGTCGCATCCAAGAAAGTAACTCCTCCGCCGAGGAAGCGCATTGACGAATCCATGGAAGCGCTTATCCACCACTTCAAGATCTATACCGAGGGCTATAAAGTTCCCGAAGGGGAAGTTTATGTATCCATAGAGTCTCCCCGCGGAGAACTAGGCTGCTACATAGTCTCTGATGGTACGGCCAGGCCGTACAGGATGCATATCAGGGGTCCATCTTTCGTAAATCTTCAGAGTCTCCCAACAATGCTGCACGGCGGATTTATTGCCGATGCGGTTGCAGTTATTTCTTCGGTCGATCCGGTTATGGGTGAGGTAGATAGATAATGTCCCGGTTTACTAAAGAGATGGAGAAGCGCGCTCATGAGCTGCTCGCCCTCTATCCGGAGAAGCGTTCGGCGACGATTCCTCTGTGTCATCTGGCGCAGGAGCAGAATGGTTACCTTACCGAGGAATCGATGGTGCAGATAGCGGATTTGGTCGGAACTACTCCAGCGGAGGTTCTCGGGACGGCAAGCTTTTACGACATGTTGCATACCGAACCAGTTGGGAAATACGTAGTTGGAGTCTGCACGAATATCGCTTGCCTGCTACAAGGTGGAGAAGAGCTGCTAGGCCACGCCGAAGAGAAGCTCGGCATTGCCACCGGAGCTACTACCGATGATGGCATGTTCACCTTGGAGGACATGGAGTGCATTGCGCACTGTGACCACGCCCCAGCGCTGCAGGTCAACTACAGGTTCTTCGGTCCTTTGACCAATGATGGTTTTGATACGCTGGTCGATGATCTAAGCGCTGGCAAGCTCGAGTCGGAGGTCCCGCCACATGGGACGCTATCTAGAGTTCAAAGAAAGCACCCAATAGCGGTTCCGCTAGAAGAGATTGTCCGAAAAAGGCGAGATTCAGACGCCAAAGAGGGAGAAAGGTTGGCGGTGAAAGCGGCCGCCGAGGCTAAAGAGGGGAGTAACTGACGATGCCACTTCCCCCTTTGAAGATCGTGTCGGCGAGGGCAAAAGATCCGAAGAATGTGACCTTGGATGGTTATCTCGCCAATGGAGGATATCAAGGCTTGAAGAAGGCCGTCCTGGAGATGAACCCGGAAGACGTTCGCGACCAGGTGATGCAAGCGAGTCTATTAGGCCGTGGCGGTGCTGGGTTCGAGGCTGGGCGCAAATGGTCGATGCTGAAGAAGTCAGACATTCGTTACCTGGTGATAAATGGTGATGAGTCTGAGCCGGCGACCTTTAAAGACCACATGCTTGTCGAGTCGGATCCCCATCAGTTAGTCGAAGGTGCACTTATTGCCGGCTATGCAATAGGTGCAGCTAGGGTTTTTATCTTCCTGCGAGGCGAGTTTGCCCTTGGCTTCGAGAGGGTCCAGAACGCAATCAACGAAGCGTATGATTATGGGGCGATCGGGCGGGATATCTTTGGTTCAAACTTCAGCATCGACTTGGTTCTGCATCCTGGAGCCGGAGCGTATATCTGTGGCGAGGAGACCTCCTTACTTGAAAGTTTGGAGGGAAAGCGAGGCTTCCCGAGGATAAAGCCTCCATATTTCCCAGCGGTTATAGGACTTTATGGGAAGCCGACGATCGTCAACAATGTCGAGACGGTGGCTAACCTGCCATGGATTGTAAAAAATGGAGCCTCTTCCTTCACTGATTTAGGTGCGGGCCGTTCAAGAGGTACCAGAATGTTCGCGCTTTCTGGTCAGGTGAATCGACCTGGAACCTATGAGCTAGAGATGGCGAAGAATACGTTTAGGGATATCATTTTTGATCCAGAGTTCGGCGGTGGACTGAGACCGGGGAGGTCGCTAAAAGCGATAATTCCGGGCGGCGTTTCTGCACCTTGGTTGGGACCTGATCAGCTAGATGTCGTGTTGGGCCAGGACGAGGTCGCCGCTGTGGGCTCGATGCTTGGCTCTGGATCGATCATAGTTATGGACGATTCTACCTGCATGGTGAGGGCTGCTTGGAGAATTTCGAAGTTCTTCGCACGTGAATCGTGTGGGCAGTGTACTCCTTGTCGCGAAGGCGGGAGTTGGATTGAGAAGATAATGAACAGAATCGAGTCTGGTGCGGGCCGCGAGGAAGACCTAGACCTGCTAATGGACCTTTGCGATAACATCGTCCCTGGGGTATCTTGGCCACCGCAACAGACAACAATTTGCGTGCTCGGACCGTCTATACCGTCTTCGGTCGCCGTGTCGATCAAGATGTTTAGAGACGAGTACCTAACTCACATAAAAGAGGGTGGCTGTCCGTATGACTGATTCGGAGAAAAAACTGAAGCTAACCGTCAATGGCAAGGAGGTGGAGTCTGTACCCGGAGAGATGCTCATAGCTGCTGCCGAGAAGGCCGGGGTTCTGATTCCGCGCTTTTGCTACCACCCACGGCTAGAGCCGGTCGGAGTATGCAGAATGTGCTTGGTTGAGGTGAAGGGGCCGAGAGGGTTCGCACTCCAGCCAGCGTGCTATATTGCCGTAGCCGACGGAATGGAAGTAGTCACCGATTCCGAAAAGGCCAAGAAGGCTCAAGACGGAGTTTTGGAGTTTCTGCTTGCGAACCATCCGCTCGACTGCCCAGTCTGCGATAAAGGTGGAGAGTGCCCCTTACAGGATCAAACCCTGACCTTCGGGCCCAGCGAGAGCCGTTTCGTAGAAGAGAAGAGGCACTTCGAGAAGCCGATTGCTATTTCCAAGCTCGTCTATCTGGACAGAGAGCGTTGCATCCAATGCGACCGGTGCACTCGTTTCGCCGCAGATATCGCCGGAGAAGCGCTGATCGATTTCGAGGGCCGGGGTGGAGATCTGCATATCACCACCTTCCCCGATGAACCCTTTGCGTCATACTTCTCAGGGAATGTGGCGCAGATTTGCCCGGTCGGAGCCCTCACTACAACTCCGTATCGATTTAAGGCTAGACCGTGGGACCTGGAGCAGGTGGAGAGCACCTGTGTTAGCTGTTCGGTCGGTTGCCAAATGGTAGTGCAGAGTTCGGAGAATGATATCGTCCGCTATCTCGGGATCGATTCTGAGGCAGTTAATCAGTCTTGGCTTTGCGATAAAGGCCGCTTTGGGTTTGAATCGGTTAATTCTGCCGAAAGAATCCCCTCACCGTATTTCAATGGGGTCGGCGGCATGGTCGAAACCGGTTGGTCTCAGGCGTTGAATGCGGTTGCCAAGGCGGTGAAGTCAGCTGAGCCAGAGTCCGTCGCAGTAATCGGTGGATCCCATATGGCCAATGAAGACATCTACACCTGGGTTAAGCTCGCAAAAGGGGTGATCGGAACCGATTCGATCGACGCTCAGCTCGGCGATGGATTAGATCCCAAGATCGTCGCCCTTTCCGATCGAGCGACGATTCAAGAGGCAACCCAGGCGAAACTTCTTATCTTGATGGCGGGCGACCTGAGGGAACAACTCCCAGTCCTCTTTCTACGGATTCGATCGGCCGCAAAGAAGGCGGGCTTGAAGATACTTGAGATCTCGCTTTCTGAGACGTCATTAACTAAAGAAGCCGAAGTCAGCCTTCGCTATTTCCCTGGTTACGCAGAGGAACTGGTAAATGGACTCTTTGGTGCCGAGGTCGATCCTCAGCTCTTCGCCGGAGATCTTCAAGCTGCAAGAGCACTCATTTCCTCGGTCGACCCCGCGTCGGTGGTGATTGTCGGGGCGAGAGAGAATCTCGCCGACACGTCCCTTGACCCCGATAGGGCTATTGCCAGGTTGTTAGATGGGCTTGTTGGTTCTAAGTTCCTTTCTGGACTAAGAAGAGGCAACGTAAATGGGGCTATAGACCTCGGCATGGTTCCGGGTCTAGTTCCTGGCCGAAGCCAAATTCAAGTCGGAAACGAAGCGCTCGGAGCCAGGTGGAAGACCTTACCTCGCAAGGTAGGGAGAAACTCCAGGGAGATTCTTGAATCTGCATTACGAGGCGAGATCAAGGTTCTGTTTCTGTTAGGAGCCGATCTGATCAGCGACTTCAGTGATTCAGCTCTTGCGGAGAAGGCGCTTAGTAATATTCCGATGGTGGTCGGGATTGACACCTTGACCAATCGAACTACTTCACACTGTTCTGTGGTATTACCTGCGACGGCTTTTGCTGAGAGGCACGGCTCCACCACCAATATCGAAGGAAGGGTGTCGAGCCTGGGAAAGAAGCTCGTTGGTTTTTCTTTGTCTCGCCCTGAGTGGATGATCGCAGTTGAGCTGGCGGCCTATATGGGTGAAGACCTCGGCTTCGAGAGCTTGCACGACATATGGGATGAGATCCAGGAGGTATCGCAACTCCACAGGGGTCTTTCGATTGCGGCACTGGGTGCACCTGGGGCCAAGGAAGGCATCGTGGTGCCTTTGTCCGCTTCGAAGGTTCAGATCTCCACAAGGCGGGTGCTAGACCCGATTGCCACACCAGGCATTACGTCGGTCGGAGTGTCGGGTCCACCTTCCTCCAGCGCAGCCGTTTCCATCGACAGTGATCTGGTCTTTTCCGAATCGACCTATTCGCCGCAACGATCGAAGCTTCTAGAGCTTCTCGCTCCTAATGATCAGGCAAAGGCCGCTCCGGAGGCAGATGATTTCGCCTTAGTGGTATCTAAGAGGCTCTACGACCATGGAGTCGAAGTGATGTCCGCAAAGCATCTGAGCGAGCTGGTAGCCCCTTCGAAAGGACGAGTTTCTCCGAAAGTTTTGGGACAAGTCGGCCTCAGTACTTCCGGTTTGGCAAGGATTAAGGGAAATGGTGCGAGCCTGGAGTTGGATCTGGTTGTGGATCCAAGCCTGTTGGATGGTGTAGTCAAGGTCGAGTTTGACGGGGCATTGGGTGAGGTATCCAAGCTATTTGGGGTCGAGAATTCGACGAGCCGAGTGAAGATGGAGAAAGTGTAGACGTGGGAGCTGACCAACTCTTTTCACATGGGATTACCCTTGCGGTCTTTGTGATCGTGATCGTCAAGGTGCTTGTGGCCTTTGCCGCATTAATGGTCGCTGTGATGTTGATGATCTGGTTTGAGCGCAAAGTTATCTCTGATATGCAGAACCGAATCGGACCTAATCGTGCTGGACCGTGGGGCATGCTTCAGACACTGGCGGACGGGATCAAACTCTTCTTCAAGGAAGATCTGATTCCGGAGAACTCGAACCGCTTTGTTTTCAAGCTGGCTCCGTATTTGACCTTGATGCCAGCCTTTCTGATCTTTACTATTGTTCCAATCGGCGGAATAGTGACAATTTTTGGGCACACCACCGAGCTCCAGGTAGCGGACCCGCCCATGGGGATTCTTTTTCTTTTAGCTATGTCTTCGGTGGCTGTCTATGGTGTCATGCTCGCCGGCTGGTCTTCGGGGTCGAAATATCCACTGATTGGATCTGTCCGTGCTTCTGCGCAGATGATCTCTTACGAGGCCGCTATGGGTCTTTCTGTCGCCACCGTGGTGCTTATAACTGGCTCTCTATCGACCAGGGACATAGTGCTTTCGCAGATGGGCACCTTTTTTAGCTTCATTCCGAAGTGGAACATTCTGCGACTGGGCGTGGTGCCATTTATCATTTTTGTCATAGCGATTACCGCTGAGTTAAATAGGCCTCCCTTCGACTTGACCGAGGCGGAACAGGAATTGGTCGGCGGGTTCCATACCGAATACTCTTCGATTCGTTTTGCTATGTTTTTCTTGGCCGATGTAATGAATACCAT
>JAKAPB010000145.1 GCA_021823045.1 Actinomycetes bacterium
GGATGGGTTCCTCGCCAGATAAAAATCCTACAGCTCAAATTATTTTTTGTTGCTTAATGCAATCAAATCCGCCTCCAAGAAGCCCAACTTTTTAATTACCTTACGCTCCAGTTGACAAATGAAACATTTGTAGTAAGAATTAGCTAGCACGGTCGCCATAGGGAGGGTAGGGGCGGATGGAATTGGCGGAAGAACTCACATACCCATCGCACCGAGGTAACCAACAACTACTGGACGTCTCTTTAAGCAGGACGATTGACCTGCGTTCACTTGAAGATCGAGTATCCGATAAATGTAGGTCCAGGAATTTGGATCCAGGCAATGCAGACTCCGCAGACGAAATCTTCGAAGTAATTCGACAGGAGGTAGTGTCCAATCGCAGCAAATCTGTAGGTTCCGTGGAAGCAAACTCGGCGGAGAAGATATTCCGATCGATCTGCGGCCTCGGACCGATCGATGCTGCGATGCGTGACCCTCAAGTCTGGGAAATCATAATTAATGCGCCCGATGCAATCTTCGTCCGGCGCCACTTCGGAGCGACAGAGAAACTGTCAGAATCCTTTTACGACGACGACCACCTTAATCGCACCGTCTCCAGGCTGCTCGAGCGGAGCATTGGATCCCACAGAAAGCTCGATCCGGTTGCCGGACTTCAGGACGCACAACTACCCGATGGATCCAGGGTCCACATTGTCCATCCTGAACTCACTAAATCCGCCCACCTATGCGTCAATATTCGCAAGTTCACCGGTCTCACAAATCGTTCACTCTCTCAGTTAGTCCACAAAGCGATGCTAAGTTCACCGAGTGCCGCACTTCTTGTCGCTGCGATTAGATCGAATGCCACCATCATTGTTGCAGGACCTCCCGGTGCGGGGAAAACTACCCTCCTAGGCTGTCTGGCTAGCGAACTAGACCCTTCGACCCGTGTCGTAATTGCTGAGGAAGTTCCAGAGACGAACATAAGTCTGTCAAACGTTGCTCACCTGCAATCGAGGCCGGAGCGGCAGGACCGTCCCGAAATTGATCTAAGGCGACTAGTGGCTGGCTTTTTGCGAATGGCCCCGGACATAGCAATAGTGGGCGAGGTCAGGGACCGTGAGTCCCTTCCCTTCCTCTTGACGACATCATCTGGAGTCCAGGGCATGACTACGATTCATGCCTCCTCGGCCAGGCAGGCTCTTTCAAGACTTGGCGTCATGGCCCAACTAAATGGCATCAATCTCGCTCCACAAGCACTCTGCGCTCTCGTATCGGATGCGGTCGACATTGTAGCCTACGTTCAGCGCATAAATTCTGTTCCGAAAATTACCGAGATCATTGCCGTCGAGGACCCCCAGACCAAGGAATCGTCGGGCTTTACTACCACGTCGATGATAAAGCTTACTCCGCCAGACGACCTCCCATATTCAAGTGGTCCGGTCCCCCACCGCTTACGGACCAGGCTAGCCGAACACGGTTATGACCTGGGAGAACTTCTCGCTAACTGCAGCAAAGACCCATTCGCCAGTAGCTAGCTTGCCAATCCTCCGACACCTTATGGCTGATGCCGGGAGTCGGAGGCTAAGCCCTACAAACCAGCCTGTTTAAAAGATCAAGGACCTTAAAGGAGTTGGAGCAGCTTGCATAGAGACAAAACGGCCTACGAGCAGATGCCTTGTCAGCCCGATACTTTGAAATCTACTTCCACCGACAGACCTACAAGTAAAGAATCGGCAAAAAACGCTGGTCGGTTTGATTCGGCGGAGATCGCACAATTCAATCCAGTGTCGACTCGAGAGTTGTTGCCCTACTCCCAAAAGGAACTCTTTGACGCTCAGAGAGAAAGCCAGCGGTCAATCAACTCGGAACTCCATTCGAAGTCGCCAATCACCAGATTATCGAGGCCGACCTTTGTGGCGGCACCGTTGGAAAACAGCACGGCGCAATCCGTAAAACCCAAATCCCAGCCGAACAACGAAAAGGGATGTTTACTCATCGATGGACCGGCCCTTCCAGAATCCAATGGTCCAGAATCCAATGGTCCAGAATCCAATGGACGCATCGACTGGAAACGCATCCGGCCCGCTACCACCCAGCCCCGCAGGCTTAGAATCTTCTTCCTTGCCGACTGGTGGACTTCAAACTCGTATTTTTCCAAAAAGTTGCGGCGTTGCTTCACGTTCAAGGAGTGGTCTCGCACTCGGCCGCCATGCGCCGTGATACCTGGCACCTTGGCGATCCAAAAAGGCGCCTTCCCGATACCGCAGCTACCGCCGATGCGTTCCATGCCCCGGGTGTTGGGTCTGAAGGATTTTGCGTGAAACCTCCGAATTGGCAAGAGTGAGTGAACCTAAGAAGGAGCTTCGCTGTAGATAAGAAAGGAGATACCGTGCAAGCAAAGAGCTGCCGGGACACCGACCGGTTACGGCATTGTAATAGCCGGGATTACAAAAAGGCAAAGGGGGTCGCGCCAGCGGTCCGATTAGAAATACCCCATCTTGCGGTTGAAGACGACGGTCGATCGACCAACACCTATTTCCGATGAAACTAAGACCTATTATCTGGATCCTATGCTCGGCGGCGGCCCTACTCGGGTCGGTGGTCGTCACGAAAGTGGCAGTCCCATTTATTTCGAAACGACCCTCAAAGCAGATGAGCATCAAGGCCCTGCGAATGGCTTCCGATCGGGAAACCAAACGCTACTTAGCGATACTAGCCCTTGGATCCCTGCTAACAATGTTGGCAACTGGGTCCTGGTTGCTTGCTTCTCTCGGAGGATTATTTGGCGTCCTACTTAACTACTTAACCCGACAGTCGGAATCCTCCGCTATCCATGATCAACTACTCGAGGGCTGGCCCAACGTAATCGACGAGGTGCGGATCCGGGTATGTACCCTCGGCGAAGCGATCCCCCATGCACTCTTTTCAGCGGCCCAAAGCTTTGGCGAAAAGGCTTCGAGTGTTTTTGAGCGTAGCCGCATTGCCTGGAATTTGACCGGAGACTTCTACCTTGTGTGCAAGCAAATCGCCGACGAACTCGCCGATCAGCGGAGCACCGCCGTCCTCCAGACCATGGTACTTCTCCATGAGCTAGCTTCAACTTCAACTGAGTCACGCCTAAAGCGACTTAGAGAAGATCGGTCTTGGGACCTAGCGGCGGCTAAAGAAGCGAATGCATCGATGGCCGGGGCGATATTTGCGCGGCGATTTGTTCTTGTAGTGCCGATCGGAATGGCCCTAGCGGGGGCGGCCATAGGTGGGGGAAGACAGAGTTTCCAAACTCCGGTTGGGATAACGCTGAGCGCAGTCGCCCTTGGTCTTTTGCTATTGTGCTGGATTTGGTCTACTCACCTCATTGGGTTACCAAAGGCCAGAAACAGACGTTTCGAAGAGATCGAAGCAGCGCCAACTCCCCCATGCAGCAAGAAACTCCTTGATCGAATCAGCTCACCATGGGGTCGATAATGGAATACAGCCTCGTAAGAACACTTTCGATTGCTGGATGTCTCGCCGGTTCCATACTCCTCCTTTCACAGGTGAAGGCATTGACCAAACGGTCAAGATACGAAAGAGTCGCCGAGTTCTTCCTACCTAACACGCCGTCAAGCCAAGATCCGATTACTCATCTAAAGAACTACCAAGGAAAGCTACTTCGGCCGGTATTCGAAAAATTATCCCAGGATGCCAAGCTATCATCGCTGATTCTGGCTTTCAAAAAGGCCTTAGCCGGGCTAAATGTTCAGTGCGCTGCTATCGGTTTGGCCGTTTTATCGCTAGTTGCGATAATCACCAAATCGGCTATTTCCGCCCTTTTCGCAGCAATACTGTCACCTTTTTTATTGCTGGTTTTCAAGTCACTTCGCATCTATCAAGATGAGAGTGCTCGGATCCGAGAGTTGAACGATGGTCTCCCCTTATACGTCGAGCAGATCAGCTCCTTCGTAGCTTCCGGCTTATCGATACAGTCAGCGATAGATAGGTACCCAAAGACTATTCAAGGGCCATGGTCGGTGCCATCGCTAAGAATCTCCGCGGAAATTAGGAGAGGGGCGAATCCAGGAAGGGCGTTGGGACTCGTCGTCGCGCAATACCGACTCAAAGACCTTGGGCACTTGATCCGGCTGCTTGAGGCGAATTATTCATCACCTGAGCTGCCCGCCCTATTGGACGAACAAAGCCGATCACTTAGAAGACGACAACAGCTTGAACTCACCGAAAAACTATCCAAGCGAGCGCAGGCGGTTTGGATTCCGGTAAGTGTTGCCGCCCTGGTCCCTGGAATCATCTTCGTCATGATCCCCTTCGTATCGGCACTGCATGCCTTTGGTGGAATTTGAAACACGCCTCGCTCCAGGCTTTCACCCGCCTAACGGCCTCAATAGACAACAAGCAAATTAGACAAAAAGCAAATTAGACAAAAAGCAAATAGATAACAAGGAGGACAAGGAGATGGACCCAAGAAGAAATATCCGTCAATCGATAGCTATGGCAGCTACAGCGGTGGCGGTCGTGATGATAAGCGTTGGCGCATACCTCTCGGTTGGAACCGCTATAGCGTCGCTGAAAAGAAAAATGGTTGACGACGAAAGAGGAGAGGGTCCGGTCTCTGCGGCGATCGTCGTCATGATCATGGCATTCCTGGGTGTCGCGCTCTGGATCGCATTTAAGGCCATCATGCACCAGGCAACCACCACCGTGGCAACCCAGGTATCGCAACTTGGCCAATAAGTTGCGATACAAATTAAAACAGGAGTCTGCCGCCGGGGTTATTTCCGCGGTCTTTGGCGTCCTGATCTCGCTCGTCGTCCTTTGGATGGTGGTTGAGGTTTGTCTGCTAGGACTTGCTAAAGCCCAAATAATGAGGGTTGCCAGCGACCTGGCGAGGCAGGCCAGCGCATACCAAAATAGCGAAACGACACCTTCTCTGCTGGACAGCTCAGCTTCATCAGAGCTGGGAAGGCTCTATAGCAGTAGCAAGATCTCGGTAGCCCAGAGCCAAACTTCGACGGTAGTAGTGGTGGCCATTCCTGCAGCGAGCATAGTGGGGGGACTCACCGCCGATACCTTCGGGCTGCGAACGATCAAGGCGGCTTCAAGCTGGCCCACCGAGGGAGGATAAGGTCTTGATGAAGAGCACTTTTGGCAAACGCACATCCATGATGGAATTTGAAGCAGCGCCAAATGCCAAATCAAATTCAATTGGGTTTTCGTGGCTGCGCTCAGAAGCGGGCGAAATTGCTGGACTCGACGCCCTGATCTTTGGCGTGTCGCTCTTTTTGATCTCTACCTCGCTCGTCCTATCGGTTTTAAAGCTGATCGACACGAAGCAGAAATTACAAGAACTATCCGATATGGTTGCGCGTGAGATGGTGCTCTCGCCTTCTTCGGCCCCAAGTGGAATCCAAGCGACGGCTTTAGCCTCAAGCTACGAGCCGCTACTGGGTCTTGCTAGCTCGCAGGTAAGTATCATCGCCTCTGGAACCCTCGCCCCCTGCTCGGCAATCTCGGTAAAGGCGGTCGAAAGCTCGGGGTTGAACATCATCGTCTGGCCAGTTCGAATCGGCTTCCGAGTTCCCCTCACCGCAACATCAGAACAGCCGACGGACGGATATCACTACGCAGTTGCAGGAGAGAAGGGTTGTGCTGCCCCATAGAAAACCTAGAAACAAATCGAAACTGCTACTTAGCCGACTTGGACGTTATTTGAAGTTCTCTATAAGCGAGGCATTCGGTCCATCCAGTGGCTCAGCCCTCATTCTCGTCCCGACAATGGTAATGGTGTCCTTACTTTTTTTCTGCCTGACCATCGACTCCGCCTCGCTGTCAATACTCCAGCTACGTACCGACCATCTCGCCGCAGATTGTGCACTGCTTGGAGCTAGGAGTCTCTCTCAGTCAGCTTTTTT
>JAKAPB010000146.1 GCA_021823045.1 Actinomycetes bacterium
GTAAGATTCCGTCGATCGAAGCTTTCTATCTTTCAGGCCGAGCAAGAGCCCCACCACGGTGAAGAAAAGTATCGGAATCAACACGTATAGCAGATTTGACACCTTCACACCTCCTTTAACTAGATTAGGTATCTTTTACCGAATTGGCACCGAGGCCCCAGTCTGAGCCGCCCATCCAGGACTCCTTTTTCCAGATCGGTACGGATTTCTTCAAAGTATCGATCAAAAAACGCGAAGCCTCATATGCCTGATCCCTGTGAGCTGCGGACACCGAAATGATGACGGTCGATTCACCTGGCGTCATCTCCCCCAAGCGATGGACCACCGCAACTCTCCCCACATCTTCAAAATCGCTGAGCGCCCGTTTTGCGAGATCGGTCATCCTTTCGATTGCCACGGTCTCATAGGCTTCATAGGAAAGCTTAGTCACGCCGGGCCTACCCTCTGAGAAGTCTCTAACCGTGCCCGAAAACAAAACAACGGCCCCGCAGTCCGCCAAGACCGTCCAAGAGTAAATTTTCTCCACCGATAGTTCACTCTCGGTAATCTCAACCCAGATAGCCGAATCGATGGAACTCAAACTCAAGTACTCTCCCACTTTCGCCTAGAAATTGAAACGCGACCGAAACGACGCTGGATCGAAATTGAAATAACAATGAAGAGCTTAATCTCGGCAAAGCGTCGACCTCAATGCAATTACACCAATCTCTCATTATTTCTCCACGATCCAAATTTCTCCACGATCCAAATCGACCTGTGAGAGCCACCCGGATAAGTATCCGGTACTTAAATCGCACAGTTGATTTAGCATGTAGTAATGAGCGGCAATATTCCAAGCGGGTCAAACCCTTTTGAGTTCTTCATGCGTTCGATGCTCGGGGGACAGGTTGGATCGTTGTTCCCAGAAGGCTCAGACTTTAGATGGGACATGGTCGTATCCATGGCGAATCTAGCCGTAGTCGGCCTAGACAACTCAATCCTGCAAGTAAACGTCGAGCCAACCACCCGTATAAAGGTCGAATCACTCTTCGACATAGTCGACATGCACCTTGATTCCCTTGAAATGATGCCGGCTTTGCCAAAAGCAGACCGGCGCATATCACTTTTTCAAAGGACGACCTGGTTGCAAGAGTCATTGAATCGGTGGAAGCCACTCCTAAACGAGTTACTCAACGCGCTTACTCCGCCGGGAGGAAACTCAGAGGAATTCAACCCCTTCGGGACCGACCCAGCCGAACAATCGGCTGATTCACCAATGGAAAGAATGATGGCGATGATGCAGAAAATAGCTGCACCGGCTCTGGTCGCCTCGCAGATCGGCTGGGCCGTAGGTGAGCTATCGAAAAGCGCTCTCGGTCAACTCGACCTACCCATTCCGCGAGAGACAAAGGGAGGGATCGAACTCATTCCAGAAAATATCGAGTCATTCGCCGAGGCAAACCAGATTGAAGTCGATCACCTTTATATATGGGTTATGGTGAGGGAGCTGATCCACTTAGCGATTATCAACTCCGTTGCGGTGAAGGATCGACTCGACTTTCTCATAAGGCTGCATATAGCGGATTCCCACTCGGCACTAAGTAGCGCAATGCAGAACCTCTCACAAATTGACCCGACCGACTCCGAAGCAATGCAGAATTTTCTGACCAACCCTTCGGCACTCGTCGCAGGGGGTCACTCGGAGGCTCAAAAACTCTCTCAGAACGACTTCCAGGCCCTGCTTGCTTTGATAGAGGGGATGGTCGACTACCAGAGTCGAATCTTGGCTGAAGCAATTTTTGGTGATTTTGCCCAGATCGAAGGCGCTACAAAGCAAAACCTGCTTGATCCATCCAACACCTCCCTTACCGTCGCTTCGCTCCTTGGGATTTCCATTACCGCAGAGACACTAGAAAGGGGCGCCGCCTTCATCTCAGGGGTCCTGGAAAGGGATGGCGGCCAAAAACTCTCCGCACTCTGGAACAGTCCCGAGATGCTCCCAACTCCGGCAGAGATCGATGCACCTGGCCTTTGGCTGGCGAGGATCGAATACATTGACACATGAGCCTTCGGCGTAAGTTAATTTCACCACTCTGAGTGAAATACTCTCACTCAGAGTATCAAGCTGAGTTGGAATGTGCCGATAATCTACCTATGGTGAATCGGTCTTCGAGTTCTGTGAATTACGGCTGGGTTGCGGAAATGAGCGACCCATCCCTTGGAGAGCTCCGGAATAGTCCTAGTAAATCCGGCCGCATCTTGAGCTGGATAGATGGGGAATTCGATTCTGTCCCCAACTCTGGGAAAGCGCCGACTGGAGCCGCTTCGCCATCCATGCCACTTTCGGCCCAGCTCCCCGAGCATGGCGAATCGGGCAAACCGACAAATGTGGTATTTGTCACGTTTTCACCCTTTGGTGGATCAGAGGAGGACTCGATGGGGCAGATTAGTGGCGGCTGGCTAGATGGCAGCGAGAAGTACGGACTAGCTTCCAACGAAAGCTGGTTACCTACAGAGGCAGAGGCGCCGTTTCTCTACAGCCTTGGTGACGCCGGCGACACACTAGATGATTTCGGCAACTCAGACTCCGCTTTCGACCTTTCGCAGGGAACTACCCTGCTAGACACGGCCCCTGAAACAACCATCTTCCCGAGCGTCAATAGTTTCGACACGACCAACGACTCAAAGCGCGCCTCCTCTTCAGACCCATGGCTAAGGTTTAGGGCAAGGAGGGACGAGTTGGCCGAAGAAGCACAAAACGAGATTTTAGAGGCCATTGATTCCCCCAAAGCCCCAGAGCCGGAAAGACGGCGGCCAAGGGAGTCTTTCTGGGATATCCTGGACCGTACGGCACAGCTGGCTGTGATTGGCGGCCCCAAGGTGCAGCTTCCGGTTAGTTTCGAAGTCGACGTTCCGAGCGCCGATATTCACAACCCAGGTCAAATGGTCTCCCAAGCGAGTTACGTGTCCCAGGTGCAGGCCAACGCCGAAGAAATGACCGGCTCGTTCCCACAGGTAACAACCCTAGATGAAACGGATCTGCCTGAATCCGAGGCAAACGAAGACCCACTCGAGAATCACCCATACTTCGATAACCTAGAGAAAAAGCATGAGGCATTTCAGGCGTCTGGATCTATAGACACCGACCTCGAGAAGGGCCACAAAAAGATCTGGCACCGTCAGAGCGATGACGTCTCCATAACTTCTAAGAAGTTTCGCAAGCGCAAGAACTAGGCCTCTTCGAAGGATTCGGCCGCACCCATCTCCCATTCACATCCGATACCTTCGCGCTCTGCGTCCCGGACGGTGCGTTCCTTGTTTCTCCGAAACTGTGGATCATGGGGAGGCAGCATAAGGAGACGGCTCAGTACCCTCTGGCGAAAATCATCGACCAGCTTCCTCTCTCCCGAAAGGTACTTAACCTCCCAATGAGGGGCCACCGGTCCTAGGTAGACGACCTTTGCCCGTGCGCGGATCGGTTGTGGTACGACCTCTTCCACTAATCCCTCCAATGGTACTTCGCCAACTTGCAGTCGGCTAACGGTAACAGACTAGCTGGTGGCCAGCGCATATAAAGCCACAGAAGGCTCGCCTGGGTCCCAAGCCCTCCCCCTTGACCTATTACCCGTTGTCCGTCATCGCGAAAGACGAAAGCCGGAAAATCTGGCAACCCACTAGGTTCGCCCATTATCGATAAGGCTCTCAAGGACGAGTTCGCTGTTTCCTAGAGCTTCGACGGGTCGGAGTTGGCGAAAGACCCAAAAAGCCAACAGCCTAAGTTAGCTAAGCGCCCTTTGTGGTATAGACCGTCGTCGCCTAGAGTGAAGTCCTACGATTTTTGAGGAAATCAACCAGCACGAAATCACCGAGTTTGGCTCCACTGGTATAGAACACCCGCCCACCATTTGCCCTTACCAACTTATCCATAAACCTTCTGAGTTGATCGTCGGCGTCCAGCACGAAACTATTGATTGCAATCCCGCCGCTGGTACATTTATTTACCTCGGAGAGTGTCGCCCTTAGAGTCTCCGGTGCGGGAGGATAGGAGAAAAAAATCTCGCCGGACGGAAGCACATGGGAGGTCGGTTCGCCGTCGGTCACCAAAATAATCTGCTTTGTCCCTTTTTGTCCTTTCAGCATCTTCCGTCCGAGGGCCAAGGCATGGGCAATATTTGTCCCATAGACGTAATCCCAGGTAACCGAGGGTAGTTCCGCAATCGGAATTTCTCGGGCCACCTCTGAAAATCCCACCAGCGCAAAAAAGTCCCGCGGAAATTTAGATCTAACAAGGCTAGAGAGCGCTACCGCAACCTTCTTGGCTGGAAGGAAGTTATCTCGGAGCGGCATTGACAGGGAAAGATCCAACAGAAGCACAGTGGCTGTCGACACTGTGGCTTCGGTCCTTTCTATCTCGAAGTCATCTGCCGACAGCTTGATCGGGAAACCCGCCCCTTGACGCAGAGATGCGTTCCTTAGTGTCTGATTAATGTTGAGGTTGAAACTATCTCCGTATTCATATGCTTTGGTTTGGTATTCGAGATCTGGCCCTAACCCCGACCTCCAGGATGGATGCTCCCCCAGGCCGGAATGCTTGAGCTTCGAAAAGAGCTCCTTAAGGGCGCTGTCCGCAATGTGCCTAAGCCCCTTAGGCGAAATGCGGAGAAAACCTTCCTTATTGTCAATTAACCCCGCTTCTTTTAGAGACTTCGCTAGCTCGGCTAGCTCGGCAAGGGATTTACCTGCGTCTTCACCTAGGAGGTCTCCAACTCCCGAAAGGTCGACGTCTGCCAGGGAGGCAGGAGATGGCGGATTTTTAAAGAATGCCTCTAATTGGTCGATTCTCGTCAGTTCGGAAAAAAGGTCTCCGACCTCGCCGAGCGAAACGTCCTGATTACCTCGCAAACCTACCGGACGACCACTCGGATTGTAACCCATTTGGGACAAATTCTCCGAAAGCATATCTAGCTGCCAAGCA
Source organism: Actinomycetes bacterium (assembly GCA_021823045.1). The sequence goes on from JAKAPB010000146.1 coordinate 4,955, forward strand.
AGGTCCAAGTCTTCAAGCAACTCTTCAAAAAGTTCCGCCAGTTCCAGTCGCTGTTGGTCGTCCAGTGACTCCATAAACGATGCCATTGCCGCTGCTTGTCTTGCCAAAAGGTCCAAGAGTTCATCGAGCGTCGAGACTCCAGGAAACATGTCGCCGTACTTCTCTTTAAAATGAGAAAAATCATCGCTTACATCGATGCCCTCGGCTCGTTTTGAAAGCAGCTCATTAAGCTCTCCTAGCATCTGAGCTAATCTCTGCCTCTGCTTGGGACCCATATTCGAAAGCGATCCCTTCATCTGAGAGAAGGTCGACTCTATTAGTTGCTCCCTGAGCCCGCTTATCAGCTCCTCTAGCCGCTGCTTTGCCGGTTGAGAATAGAACTCATAACCCTGCAGGTCCCTAATTCGCTGAGCAAGGTCATCAGACATCGCTGATAGCTCGAGTCTCTTTCGCTCGAAAGCCAATCTGTCTTGCTCGTTGGCTAGAAGCTCGGCCTCGTCAAGTGCCCGCTCCTCCATGGCAACTATCTCGTCGATTTCATCTTTTATCGAGTCGTAAATCGAAGAAAGGTTTCTCGACCCAAGGAGTTGAGCTCGCCTCTGCCGAAGATTCTCAATCATCTCGCTGAGACCCTGTACTCTGGTGCCGTCCGGCCTGGTAAAGCCCTTGCTCATCAGGTCCCTTAATGCCGAAGCTACGTCTCCGTTATAAAGAAGATCGTCGGAAAGCTGATCGAAGATGAAATTGCCATCGACCGATTCACCTTCCTGGCTGCCGTCCCACTTCGAATAGAGGTATCTCAAAGCAATCCCCCCGCTAGTCGGGTGCCACCTGCAGCGCACAAACACCAAGGCTATTTCGCATAATAGGTCTTTTTGCCATCATCATCGGA
>JAKAPB010000147.1 GCA_021823045.1 Actinomycetes bacterium
CCGATCTCGAGAGTGCAGGATATACACAATCTTCGTAATCGGATCCACAAGAAGTTCGGGGAGGAGGGCCTTCACATAGCTCAGGTCGTTCAATCACAGATTCTCACAGGTGTCGTCCCAGTCGTCGTGAGCCACTCCACGACAAAGGAACGGGCAGCTCAACTGATCGAAGCTTTTCTCAAAGACTCGTTTCGTCTTTGTCGCTTCGTGCGAACCGAGGATCAACCTCCAGCTGTGGGGCGGGCAATCTCGGATCACCTCGTTGTCAATCGCCCCGCGATTTTTGTGCTGTTTGGACGCGGAACCGCACTCGAGATACTAAACCGGACAGTGGTACTTGTGAGTGAGGGTCAACGCGAGTACGCGTATCAGGTTCATGACATAGACAAGTCTCGGATAGTTGTTTTCGTCCGTTCAGATCTGTTACCTAAGAGGAATTACTGAACACTAGGCTCAGCGCTCAAGATCACCTCCGAACCTCGGACGAAACGACTGGGGCTTGAAAGATCCAGCAGGGTGTAACGGTTGTCACAACCACCTACGAGATGGAGGTCAGCCCTTCGAGATAACCTGGTCGAGTCCTGTGGCGGGCCCACTTCTTGGAGAGGCGTATCATTGAGCCCTCGACGCACCCGGTCCTAAATGGGGGGCCCTGAAAGGGCTTTACCTGCTTTCACGCCCGTCTCTTCCCTTAGGTCTGGAGACTCCCTGCCCACCCCTGCGATCTTAGATAGAGAGAGCGCGAGCCCTTCCCGTGTGAGCTGCCAAGTCATGTTGCGTCCGGTCGGATGCTGCTGGCAAAGACCAGCCTTCCGGAGATTCTTGAGTGCTCTTGGAACTTCACCGCGAAGGTACTTCGGGAACTTCTTCTGGACGAACTCAGCGGGATAGTGAGCGCTCAGCGAGAACCTGCATACTGTGGCAAGGGCCACTAGAACCGCTATGTCAGTCTCGGAAAGGGTTTCGGTCATGCATGACCATACTTAGGAAGATATGACCACACTTATATAAGGGTCCCGAGTGCATGCATATGCATGCCGACTGCCGTTACGCCCGGAGCCCCACCCTCCGTGACTGTGGAATGGTCCTACGCGCGGATGACGATCCCGGTCCCGTTGCCTGCGCTGGTCCCGTTCGTAGCGAAGGTCCACAGGGTGAAGACCCGGCGCGGGAAGGACTACACCGTTCTTCGAATGACCTTGCCGAAGGAGGTTGGCGAGAAGCTAAGTGTCGGCGGGAACGACTTCCTTTTTGCGCTCGCCCAAAAGGCGCAGTGGTACCACATGATCGACTGGAGTCAGATGGCAGAGGCTTGGAACATCCTGCCGCCAGAGATGCGAGCCGTGCTAGTACATTACGGTCTGATCTCAGTGAGTGGAACGGCCGAATCTCAGACGCTCCAAGGGCAAGCACTGTCGACTCTGCAGCTTTTGCCGCACGGAGCGAACATCTCAGGTAGCCAGTAGAACCCCTGTCAATAGCTCGACGAAACAGAGGAGAGTGAGAAATGGAGACAGTATACAAACCGTGGGAAATTGTCGAAATTAAGTCGTACACAGTATTCGAGTCTGTGGATGATTTCGTTGAAAACTCCACCAACCAAATCCCGGTGAACGCGACTGGCGTGGGGATTCTCTTCTGGGGAAATGGAGTGCTCTTCCGTTTTGTTCCCCTGGCAGCGGCGCAGGGATCGGATCGACTGGCTGAGTCGTTGCTCCGGGGCAAGGTCATCTGGGAGTCAGTCGAACTGGCGCGGATGGTGGAATATATGCCCGAACTCAAGGTGCCCACCAAGCCAATGTTTGCGTTGAGAGTAAACAACGTGACAAACAACACCCTTTTTGGGCCAGTCACCAAGTGGATGAGTAAGCAAATTCTTGCAGCTAAGACGAAACGCGGGAAGGGTTGAGCTCATGCAGTCCATATCGCCAACATCCAATCTCGCGATTCCCAAGATGGCGGAATGGCAAGCGATCGAGGGCTGGTCCCTACCCTGGTGAGAATCTCCGAAATCGCTGTAATCGAGCTGCAGTCTGGCGAGATGGGCGCGATGCGAATCGGAAAAGGCCCCATGACCGGACATTCCACGGATATTTCCGAACACAGCAGTTGTTTTGGCACCGTTTGGGCCGAAGAGAAGTTGAGGAAGCAGCCCCTCGAGCCTTTGGACAAGGGACAAGGTTTACCATCGATTAGATTCACATAGATTACTTGCACAGCGAACAGAACTATTGCGGAGAGGAGGGCATCAATCCTCGGGTGGAGGGGGAGTTTCGGACTGGTTTCAGGAGGTGCTTTAGCTGTTCGCGGGCACGGCTAAGCCGTCCGGGAAATCCACGGAAAATAGGAATCGGCAAGGTCAAGTGGTGATGAGTTGCTCCTTGTGCCGTTCGACGTGGTCTGGTAATCGTGTCTTCTCGTTGTAGTCACTCACAGTCTATCGCCTTCTATCTTTAAGAGCAATGACATACATTTACTATGACGTATCGGCCAGCCAAACCGGTTCGTCGTGACATATGGCTGCAAATTGCCCCATCGTGAGACATCGGCCAAACACGCCCGTACTCTTGCGACCGAGGACGAACGTGTGAAGGCAAGACCACCGACTCAAGGTGCGACGAAGGCGGGCCGAGGTCTTCGTGCTGTCTTCCCCGAACCACCTTCGACGTTCCCGGCGAACAAATGGAAATCTACCAAGTTGCTTGGTGGAAAGACTCTGGTCCGGACCGGGTCTTGGCACAAAGCGATACTGCTAACGGAGAACGATTCGGGCATACAATTGAAATTCTACGCGTGGGTGAAACGCAAGAAGACCGGAGAATGGAAGGCACAACAGTGGTTCTCTTTGTCACCTGGCACAATCGATAGGGTGCTCGAGATTCTCGATCTCAGTATCGAGGCCCTTGGGCGGGCTAAAGTCGACTGAATCCGTGTTATGAAATGACCACAGATGTCTTCCCTTCGCGCGAGTATTGGGTCTCTCTCGACGTCAGGATCCGAAAGGTCATAGGTCAAGAGAGCGGACCGAAGAGAGCCCGGGGACTGGCCGGTTGGTCGACGCAGGAGCTGAGTCTCGCGCTTCAGCTCACTCAAGAGCGGCCCTCAGCCCCGCCCCTCTCGCGACGGGGACTTGTTCTCTGGTACAGACGAAGGGCGCCCATCACAACGGCCTTTCTTACCCTTCTGGCGGCATTCTCCCGGACGATTAGTATCAATGTTTTCAGAGAAATCGGGGTCGACTCAGGCATAGGCGAGATTCCGGTTAGCAAGCGAGGGATCGCGCTCAAGCTCTTTGAAAAAGACAGAGAGCTGCTGCTAGCGGTCCAAACACGCGCGATGGTAGGTTCTGTTCAGGTCACCTCCTCCTTCGAAGCGTCAAAGTCCATCGTTAAAACAAAGTTGCTTACGAAGGATTTTCAAGCGGAGTTGGTCAAGTCACTCGCTGAGGCGCTTGGCGAGTCCGAGGAGAATATTCGCCTCGACCTGCCACACACTTCAGCGAGGGAGGACGAGGTCGTCTATGGACTTGTCTACCGCGGACCGATGGTTTGGAGGAAGGACTGGCGCGGTCCACACGAAGATTATCCCCCCCTAAAAGCAGTCTTGAGATTCTTTCCAAAGTCGGGCTTTCTCGAGATCTATTCGAGAAAGAAGTCAGCCGTCGAGCCAATTGTTGCCGCACTAGGACGACTAGTGCTCGGGGATTCTAATGGGTATCACGCCCTTGCAGGAGATCAAGCGGCTAGCTCACCAGGTGGTAATGTACCGGACTCTCGGGTGGAAATCACTAACCAGCATCTACAGGTTCTCAAGGCCGAGAACCTACCTATCGCAGGCACACCTGATATCGAGCTGCGAGCAAATGACTTAGCGGGAGCTATCACTCAGTTGTCCAGCTTGGGGGTGTTCGAGCCGGAACGGGAAGTGGCACGCGGCGTCCGAGTGGCGTACACTTTCGACGGCGTCGGGTCGGAAACGTCTGTCTACTGGGATCGCGCAAATGGCAAGGTAGAGTATAGGCCATTCCCTCCAGCAGCCGTCCGTCGGGCTATACTCGACCTCATCAGGTTGAAGAAACTCGGTGGTGTCGGGTGAACCCTCTCGTGAGTGACACAAAAGACTCGCTATTCCTCTTTCTATGGAGAAAGGGCCACCCAGTGGTTGCTTCGGAGTTGGGGCCGTGGTCAGAGGAAACGAAACTGGTCGTCCTGGATGAGGAGAGAGCTGGTAGAGTTAAGAGGGATTTTCTAGCAACGATTCGCTGTCCTGACTGTCGTGCCCGCCTCGTAGTGGTTCGACGCACAATACCCGTGTGCGAGGGTTGTAAGCGAGTCTGGGATGCCCGGAGAGAATTCCACCCCGAGTTTTACGCGTACTCAGCAGATCTAAGTCGGGTCAATGACTTGGCTGTGGACCGGCTTCGAGAGGCTGGTTTCGAGAGGTCGGAGCAGGGCGTCGCTAGCAACCTGACAGCTCGAGGCACTCGATATATCGCCTCGATGCAGAATATCCGTGGGCAACAACTCGACGTGGTCATCGCCACGGAGACAGTGAAGCGGGAAACACTCTACCAACTCTGGGGACTTGCGCGCATTCATCATCTTAACGTGGTCTTAGTACACCCGGGCCTCGCACCGCAAGCGGAACAGCTTCTCGAGCTCGGGATAGAAGTATCTCCAATTCTCCCAGTCGACTATCGTTGTCTTACTCTCCCCGAAAGCGTGCAAAAGGTTGCGTTGTTTCCCACATATCGAGAACGCCTTGCCCGGAGCCTGGCCCGGATTTCCTCGACTCTGTTAGCTGAAACCGAATCAGGTCAAACGGACCTCTTCGACATTTCTCCTGATGAGCTCGATCGACTATCACGTGAAGGAGGCGTCAAGTACGAACGCCCGGCGTTGAAGCTACTGATGGCACTAGGACCGGCCGTGGTGTTCGCGAAGACGGGATGGACGCCCGACGGTGTCCTACTTGGGCCGAACGGCTTCTGGATCGTAGACCCGAAGTCATCGATGAACGGATTCAGATTCTCCGCTTCAGAAAAGGACAAAATTGCGCGCTACCTCGAGTTGATGCTAAAGAAGGAAAGCGCTTTCGGGCCAAGCCTTCGCTGCTTCGGAGAGATTATCGTTACACCAACAGACAACGTTTCCGAAAACGTCTTAGATGCAACGGCGAGCTACTTGCGAGTTCGCGCGCCAAGGCACACCGTATCTGTAGTTAGTCACGAAGGTCTTGTGTGGCTCTGGCACCAAATCGACGCAGAACCCAACTACTGGCACATGCGAGACCCGATTGAAGATGCCTTCAACCTCCTAACACTCCAACCAAAGTGTTTTGTTGGTGGGGCGGTGCCCGAATCGTCGTCTCGCTACATCGATACGCCCTGCAAACTCATCGGATTGGACGCGTTCAAAGCGTACTGGGACTTACTGAGAGATAGGAATGTCTTCCATGGGCTGGGGGGGCGAACACCAGCGGCTGTCAGCGAGCTTGTCCAAGGCATGTTCGTTCAAGAGTACTCTCGTACAAAGCCGTCGGAAACCCCGCCCGTGCGCGAACCAGTAGGACATTGAATCCGCCTCTCGAGTCGCGAGAAGCCGTCTTGACAACTTCCACGTGCCGATACGCTTCGTCGATAAAGCCCTCGTTTGAATGCTATAGAGTTGACGATCGTCCTGCGCGGCTCTGGCTGCGATAACTGTTGCACTCGGATCGGGAGACCGACGGTTGTAATCGTGTTTGCACCCGGCTTCGCAGACCGACGGTTGTAATCACTGTTGCAAACAGCAGACCAGGGCCGAAGCAGGCGAACCTGGTGTTACGGCCAACTCATATCTAGCG
>JAKAPB010000148.1 GCA_021823045.1 Actinomycetes bacterium
TCCGATCTAATTCGGCTTTTTTGTCCCTGACAAGTCTCGTGACGGTTCAAGGTTTTCTGCTTCCGATGGCGGTAGCCTTTGTCGCAGGTGATTCGATTGCCGGAGAGGCGCAGAACGGATCTTTGAGGTACCTTTTGGTCGCTCCAATCTCCAGGATCCGCCTAGTGCTAATTAAGGTTTTCGCTGGGATCGTTTTTGGGATGGCGGCGTCAACGGTGATTGTGGTCTCTGGCTGGATTGCCGGCCTTTTGCTCTTCCCTCACGGTCCGGTAGTTACCCTTTCGGGGAAGTTGATCACCGAAACCAAGGGTTTTGAGCTTTCCCTGCTCGCAGCGCTTGCAGTTGGTCTGTCTATGATCTCGATCGTTGCCATATCCGTCATGGCATCGACATTTACTGAGTCACCTGTTGCGGCAGTGGCTGTTGGACTTGCCGTAGCTATTGTGTCAGAGATTTTAGATCCAATTCCCCAGCTGAGCGGAATAGCACCGCTGCTCCTGTCGAACTATTGGCAGGCCTTCATTAGTTTTTTTAGATCTCCAGCTGACTTCGTGCCATTGTACAAAGAACTTCTGTCCCAACTCTGCTGGCTACTGTTTGGCCTGAGCGGCGCTCTGCTCAACTTCAGAAACAAAGACGTACTCAACTGAATTATCAAGCGAGCTAAGATCCAGAAATGGAAGCGTCACTCTTTAGCATGAGTGCCTAGGTGGGATATGGGGTAGTGTCTAGCTGGGTGTCGCTGCTCGGTGGTTTGGTGCGATATTAGGGAGAAGAGATATGGTGAACATCGACGAGAAGTCCATTTTGGATTCGGTAGCCAAGACGCTTTTTATCGGTGGGAAATGGCGTCCAGCGTCAAATGGTGCTGTGTTTAGAGTCGAAGACCCCTCCACAAAACTCACCATCGCAGAAGTTGCAGACGCTACCGCAAAGGATGCTGCTGACGCCCTCGATGCGTGTGTGTCAGTGCAAAACTCCTGGGCTGGGACGCCACCTAGAGTGAGAGCGGAGATCCTCAGGAGGGCCTTTGAGCTGATTTTAGCTCGCTCAGATGAGTTAGCACTCTTGATGACTCTCGAGATGGGTAAGCCCATTGCCGAATCAAAGGGCGAGGTGGCTTACGCAGCGGAGTTCTTCAGATGGTTCTCAGAAGAAGCCGTTCGCGTAAACGGAGATTATTACACTGCCCCTGATGGAAACGCGCGGGTCATGACTTTAAGACAGCCGGTCGGACCCAGTCTCTTGATAACGCCGTGGAATTTCCCACTCGCCATGGGCACGCGCAAGATAGGACCGGCTCTCGCTGCCGGATGTACCGTAATCGTCAAGCCAGCGGAGCAGACGCCATTGTGCATGGCGGCTTTGATGTCCATACTTGAGGAAGCGGGCCTACCATCTGGCGTTGTCAATATGATCACATCTTCGGATCCCGGCGCGGTGACTGAGCCCCTTATCTCTGATTCCAGGTTGAGGAAGCTGTCCTTTACCGGGTCGACCGAGGTTGGCAAACTCCTGATGTCTCAGGCTTCTCGGGGCCTTCTTAGGCTCTCGATGGAGTTGGGTGGAAATGCACCGCTAATAGTATTTGCTGACAGCGACTTAGACAAAGCCGTCAACGGAGCCGTATTTGCAAAAATGCGGAACATGGGCGAGGCATGCACGTCGGCAAATCGAATCTTTGTGGAGAATTCCATTGTGGATGAGTTCTCTGAAAGGCTCGCTCATGCTATGGCTGAGCTCAAGGTTGGCCGTGGAACGCAAGACGGTGTCCAGGTTGGACCCCTGATCGACCAGCCAGCGATAGATAAGGTGACGAGTTTGATTGACGATGCCACCTCCAGGGGGGCTCGAATCGTAACTGGTGGATCGAATCTTGACATGTCGGGTTACTTTTATTCTCCGACGGTATTGGTGGGTGTCGACTCAGAATGGAGGATTGCTCAAGAGGAGATTTTCGGACCTATAGCACCGATCTATTCTTTCTCCTCTGAGGACGAGGCGATCTCAATGGCCAACAATACCAACTACGGTTTGGTTGCCTACCTCTTTACGGAGAACCTCAATCGAGCGCTACGGGTTACCGAAAGGCTTGAGACGGGGATGATTGGTCTAAATCAGGGGCTGGTCTCGAACGCCGCAGCACCATTTGGGGGCGTCAAGCATTCTGGATTCGGCCGGGAAGGCGGATTCGAAGGTATCAACGAGTACCTATATATCAAATATATTGCGATCAACCACAAGGGTTGAAAAGTCCTGCAGGTGATTTAGGTTGGGCCGCCCAGTAAGCGGCGGCCCAACTTCCACACTATTACACTGCAGTGCCTGCACTAGACGATCACCGATACTCTGAGTTCAATGGGTGAGCGAGAGCCACCGAGAGATGTAGGCCTACCTTAAACTCCTAGTTAGTATCGTGGTTGCCGGAGCCCAGTTGGTAACTTTTAGCTTGACACCGCTTATATGGTAGCCCTTCTCCAGAATGTAGAGATTTTCGAATGAAAGGCGCTCGACCTCAAACATATCGTCTGCTAACTTTGCGATTCGGCAGATGATGGATTCTAGACTCTTTCGATCTACTGCTGGGCCTCCTCTCCTTCCGTTGAGGACCTGAGATCCAGGCATGGAGTCGATCAACCTGGTTACGTCGGGATATTCTTGAGGATTTGCTTTTATTGTCCGCTGGCCCAACACGTCGGTGACGAAGCCGGCCAGACCGATTGAAAGAAAGACTCCAAAAGATATATCGTGTATGAGCTGTAAATTGAGGTTGACAACGCTTTGGGAATCGGTTGGGACAAATTTACTTCTTGGGTCGAACACTATACCGTAGGCGCCGAGGACCTCTTGGATCTCGGAGTCCCTCAAATATTGCGTGACTCGCGCCAGGGAGCTGTCTTCTTCATGTCCGCTTGCTCCGTCATCCAGGTTGCCAGAACCAGATAATGCATTTACAAGAACGGCTTTAGCTCGGGATGAGTCGATGCCAGTCAACTCCCACAATTCGTGTTCAGGTCTCTGACGCCATTGGGCATAGAGTGCCATGTTTCCAAGCGCCATTGCCGCACTCTCGGGAAATGCAAAGTATGGTATCGTCTTTGTCCCTGAGGTTAGGGCATTAGGAACCGAAGAAAGTGCGAGAAAGTTAGCCAGCACGGGTTTTGTCGAATCGATCGATTGTGAGGCCGCTACGGTGCTCACCGCCTCGGCGACGGCCACTACTGCATGAGTAGCCGTCGACGGGGCGGAATCGAAGACTGCAGATGCGGACGAGGAGTCACCAGAGCCGAGAACCATGGGGTCCAGTGTCACCGTTGGTATGTACGAGACGATAACGGAGTCGATGCCGGGATCACTTAGAACTATTTCGAGAGCCGTGCCAAAGGATTCAGCGTTGGACTGATTGGGGAGCTCTACGGGATTGCCGACCCGGCCATTTGAACCCGCTAACTCCCTCAACTGTATTTGTGAGCCTTCTGAAAGGATCGGTATTTCGAGACCGACCGCTTTGCAAGCGTCGGCTACTAGTGGTGCAGGTCCTCCTGAGTTTGAAAGGATTGCCACCCTATTTCCTTTAGGAAGTGGCTGGTTCACGATCGCCTGAGCTAGTTCGAATAGCTGCTCTAAGGTATCGACCCGCAATACACCGGTCTGTTCGAAAAGTGCCTCTACCGCCATGTCGTTGGGTAAGTTCAAATCGAGCGATGACATGGTCTCGATATCTTTTGATTGGTACCTCTTGGATTTTACTGCGATAATCGGTTTCGAGCGAGATACCCTTCTGGCGACTCTTGCGAAGGTACGTGGATTGCCAAAGTCCTCGATGTACAGCATGACTACTTTGGTATTTGGGTCAGTCTCCCAATAGTTGAGTAAGTCATTTCCCGATATGTCAGCCTTGTTGCCCGAAGAGACGAAAGTCGCCATGCCGAGACCCCTGCGCCTAGCTTCTTCGAGGATCGCAAGGGAAAGAGGCCCAGATTGAGCGTGCAGACTAGCACCCCCGCGTAGGATCGGAAATGGGCTCAGCGAGGCGTTGAGGGAAATTCCAGGTGTGGAATTTGCAATCCCCATCGAGTTTGGGCCCACTATTCGCATCCCATTGCGCCGCGCTAAGCGGACAAGTTGCCGCTCGTTCTCCTTGCCCTCCTCGGAGGCCTCTGAGAAACCCGAACTCATGATTACGAGTTCTCCGACTTTCGCCTCCGCTGCGTCAAGAACTACCTCCTCCATCTTGTCGGAACGCACTGCTATTATTGCGACATCAACCCTGTCGGGCACCTCGGTGAGCTTTGAGTAAGCCCTGACCCCGGCTACTGAGTGGGCATTTGGATTTATAGGGTAGACGCATCCTGAAAATCCGGCAGCGAGTATGTTTGCCATCACCCGATGTCCAATAGATCCCGGCCTTCTAGAGGCGCCAACGACCGCTACCGTCTTGGGGTTGAGTAGCCGAGAGATGTTTCTTTCCAGAGCTACCCGTTCTCTTCGATACATGGCCGCAATTGACTCTTCGGTGCTCGATATGTCGAAGGTCACTCTGACGACGCCGTCTTGAAATACCCTCTTGTCAGAGAAGCCCGCATCGTGAAAGACGCGAAGCATCTTGGAGTTTTCCGGCAGCGTGTCGGCGACAAAGCGGCTAATTCCATTTTCCTTAGCGGCTGCGGCAAGATGCTCAAGCATAAGCGAAGCGAGGCCCCGTCCTTGATGGGCGTCATCGACTAGGAATGCCACTTCAGCGACTGAGGAGCCTGGAATCCGGTCGTACCTACTGATGGCGATTATTTCTTGACCGAGCAGCGCCACTAGTGCTAATCGATCGACGTAATCGACGTTTACAAAGCGCTCGAGCATGGTCGGTGTCAGCTTTGGCAGTGGGGTGAAGAAGCGAAAGTAGATGGTTTCAGGGCTGAGCCTGGAGTGAAGGGCTTCGACCCGATCGGCATCCTCTGGTTTTACCGGCCGAACATATACAGTGGAGCCGTCGGCGATGACGACATCGGTCTCCCAGCGGCTGGGGTATTGCGGATTTAAATCTGGCACCTCAAGTGCCTCCATTTCTAAGTACGGGCCCTATTAGGCTGCGTCAGATTCCCCTGGATAGCGTCTGTTTTGAATCGAAGCCACCGTTGGAGGCTGATTCATGGGAATGGGAGGTGGAGGGGTCGAGTGTCTCATTTGCTTTAGTACCCCTGGACCGGTCTACCATCTCGGCGAGGGTGTATGAATGCAGGTGGCTTCTCATATGCGCTCCGACTTCCGACCAGACGCCTAAAAGAACACACTGTCCTTCGTGCTCGCATGCGCCGTTTTCGTGTGGTTCTCCGAAATCACCCGCAACAATTGGACCATCCACGGCCGAGACGATCTGAGCGAGGGTGATTTCTGAGGGAGATCTGGCAAGAATGTATCCACCGCCTACTCCCCGTTTAGATCGCACCAAGCCTGCGCCTTTTAGCGCCAAGAGGATCTGTTCGAGATACGGTTGCGGAAGGCCCGTCCTTTCGGCCACTTCGTGGACTGAGGTTGGGCCAGGTTCATCTTCATGTAGCGCAAGGGACAATAAAGCCCTTGATGCATAGTCACCTCTAGTCGACACCTTCACTGCTCCATCGTAGTCAGATTGAGCGGTGTCTTATGATTTGTCCTCAATTGATAAGCATTCGTCACAAACTAACAGTTCACAAGAGGGGAAAATGTGGGCGGCACGGTCAAATGGTGCTGTTTCGGTCCACTTGAAAATTAGCCGGAAGTTCACAGGCTCACAGAGGCCTAGATGAGGCCAACTGCTCCTTGGAGCGAAAATGTAGGCTTGCGTTAAAAGGAGCGGCCTTT